>CAJUMD010000104.1 GCA_910587275.1 uncultured Kineothrix sp. | reverse complement strand
CTTCCGATCTCGATATCTACGTGGAGCGGCAGGAGATGCCGGACGGAAGCGGGGACGGAGATAGCGTAACCGATGTGGATATCCGTTTTGGCAGGTATGGGAGCATGGTGCGCATGGATGCCATACCCCTTTGGAACATAGAATCCGTCACGTTTAACAGCGGGAATTTCATGGTGCCGTGCATTGACGGCGTCCATTATGAACATGAGTTTATGGGGGGCGGGGACGGGGAGGGGGACGGATACCTGATACAGTCCAGGGAAGAAATATTGGAAATCCGCCATGAGGAAGACCGGATTGTGCTCCGCACCACGAAGGAAACCTTCCAAAAATGGACTGCCCTGCGGATTGTGCAGGGGGAAACCATGTATTCACTGGATTATGACATGCCGCTGTTGTCCAACCACAGGAGGGATTCCTTCATCCGCAGATACGCGGAAGGGACGGGGGTACGCCTGCTGACAAAGGCGGACCTGTTCCGGAGGATCCGGGAAACGGGTACGGAGGACTACATAGAGGTGGAAAATTATGAAATCCTGGAGGACGGGTCGGGCTATCCGGTACAGGAGGGAATGGACTGGTTTGTGCAGGACGGGCTGTTTCCCATGGGCGGCAGGAAAGTATTGCTTTTAAAATTCAGGGCAAAGGCTCCGGGGCATTATCTGAATGACAGCATGGTACGGTTTGTCGTATCACGGATACAGACGGATGTCAGTGAATACCGGTGTGTGGGAGTCCTCGCAGGGCAGGAGGAGACGGATGGCAGCGGGGAAACGGAGGAAGGATTATGAATTATGCTTGGGAAGCGGCGCTGGCGGCAGACCGCAGGGGAATACCCAGGGAGAGTCTGCGCTATGTGCCGGTGGAGGACGGAAGTCCGTATACGGAACTGGTACAGGAGATGCTGAACGGACAGGAACCGGGAGCGGGGGAAGCGGAAGTGGGAATCAATCCGCTGTACCGGTTTGCGGAGATCTGTTCGCCCTTGTTTGACCGGAACCTGACGGAATACCGTCAGACAAGGGAAGCCGTATTCTGTGTATTCATGCAGTACATGGTACGGCTGGATCTCCGGCAGGGGATGAGCCGTCAGGAATATGCGGTGGGATTCCTGTACCGGGATATCCTGGCGGGTGTGTTCGGGCAGGAAGCGTCACGGGTCATGGAATCTTTTGACAGGGGCAGCCTGCGCCATCTGCTGCGGCTGGTGCTGAAGCTGTACCGGTGCGGCAGTTCCGTCAGGCTGTTCCGGGAGGTGATGCGCTTCCTGTATCCGGATTCGCTGGTATATGCCAGCAACGATGAAATACGGGAACTGCTGATTTATGTGGGCGTCAGGGAGACGGAAAAGGAACAGGAAAAGCTGGAGTTTTTAAAAGGTATGTTCCTTCCGTTGAATTACCGGGTGTTCTTATTTTGGGAACACCATTTCGGGATTATCGGCGTGGACGAAACAATGGAACTCGATAAGATGGTACTGTATTAAGGATACCAAGGGGGATACGCGGAAACCGTATCCGGGCAGGAGCGGAAAGGGGACAGGACAGGATATGGATGGACTGAAAGGGAACAGGGAAATGTCCGGGAAATTAATATATGACGGCGGGGCGGAAGAATGCGAACAGGATACCGTTCTGACGGAGCCATGGGAGTTTTGGGACGGGAAGATTCTCATGGAACTGCCTTCCGGTTTTGCGGAAATGGAGGAGGAAAGGAAGGCGGCATATTTTCCGTATGGAAAACGTCCGGAAATAATGATGGAGGACCGGGAGGAAGACGTCCGTCTGACACTGCAGCTTTTGGAAAACGGAAAAGGGAATGGGGACGTTTACGGGACGGCCATGGAAGTGGGCAGGCTGGTGAAGGAAACCTTTCCCCAATACGGGCAGTCAGTGGTCCACTTAGCGGAAGATGGCGGTTCCGGACTTCCCTGCGGATGGTTTCTGCTTAATATGAAGGATATCCGGTCGGAGCATATGAAGGCGGTATTTCTCCCGGAGGACGGGAAGCTGCTGCTCCTGACCGTTACCTATCCGAAAGGGACGTGTGTGAAATGGCGTGAGGTATGCGGATATATACGGAGGTCCGTCCGGGCGCGGACAGAAGGCAGAAAATAGATAAATGAGGGAAATCAGAAGAAGGCACAAAACAGAAGAAAGTAAAAGAAAGCAGAAGGGAAGGTGTAAGGCATGTCGGCAGTCACACAGGGGGAAATAAAAGTAAAAGCGGCAGTTCCCATAGAGGATTTGAAAGAATTGGAAATGGAGATAGTAAAAAACAGCCATGCATCCATCCGTTTAACGGGGATGGTTCCGGAAGAACTGGGGTACGGATTCCTGCTCCGGCCCATGGAGCGGGGAAGGATAGAAGTATGGGCGGGGGAAACCATGCTTTTTAACGGAATCCCGGAAACAGTCCGTGTCACCCAGGAAGGAAGCGGGTACGGCGTAACCGTGGAAGGGGTGTCTGTCTCGCGGCTTTTGGATTACGGAAAGAAAAACCGTACCTTCCAAAAGACGGACGCCACTTACGGGGAGGTCGTACAGGAAGTACTCGCGGACCGCGGAGCGGAACCGTCAGATAGCGCCGTAGTACATGCGGCAGCGGTATTCACTGCAAAAGACCGCAAAACCGGCGGGGTACTTTACCAAATCGGGGAGATGGACTGGGGATTTCTCTGTCGGCTGGCAGGGCATCTCGGTACGGCGGTGCTTCCTTCCGTCCTGTCGTCAGGTATGGGTATTTATGTCGGCTTTCCCATGGGAAGGGTATGGGACGGCAGCGGCGCAGACATGGTAAGGGAGAAAGTATTTTTGGACAGGGAGAACTGCTGCCTCTGTCAGGAGATAGCGGCATATGAAAACTGGAACATCGGCGACCGCGTGAAATGGATGGGGCGGGAGTATGCGGTCATCCGCAAGGGATGCCGGCTGGAGAGGGGGCTGCTGCGTTTCCGCTATGTCATTTCCGGCGCGGAAGCATTTTCCGGCCCAAAATACGGGAATCCGCGCCATGCAGGGCTTCTGCTTCCGGCAACGGTACTGGACAGGAGAGAGGAACAGGTGAAGGTGCATTTCGACATGGACCGGGTGCAGAAAGCGGAAGACGCCTTTTGGTACCCGTGGCGTCCGGATGCGGGCAACCTGATGTACTGCATGCCGGAAAAAGGGGAAAAGGTATATATCCATTTGGGCGACTGCGAAGGAAAACAGGCGCGGGCAGTCTGCGGGGTACACGGGAACGGTACGGGAAATCCGGAAATGAAATGCAGCGACAGATATTTCACGACGGCGGGGCAGAAACGGATGTTCCTGCTGCCGGACAGTATGGGGTTCCGTGACTTGAAACAGGAAAGCCCGCTGGAAATGGTATTGGACGACGGCACGGGGGCAAGCATGGTAAGCAATAAGAATATCGTGGTTTCGGCGAAAGATTCCATCGGACTGAAGGGAGATGCCGTATTCCTGCAGGCGCCGCAGGAACTGTCCATAGTCAGGAGGGATGCGTCAGCCCCGACGGTCATCAACATGTGCAACGGATTCGATTCCGTGGGCGCCACCAATGAGGTTACGATGGCAGGCGCGGGAGATGCGGCTTTTCCCGTCTTCCGGGAGGACGGACCGGAGGCCGGAAAGGAATACGGACTGGAAGGACTGGAAAAGGATATCCTGGCATCCACACCCGGTGCGGGACTGGAGTCCGGGCTGGAAAGACAGGCGGGTGCGGCGTTGGTGAACCGGCTTGTGGGGGATTAGGCGGACAGCGTTGCATATGAATGGGGAAGCATGAATCAGAAGAATGCGGTGATATATCCGGACGGAAGCAGGGTGAATTATTTCTATGATAACCTGATGCGTCTGAAAGAGCTGACAAGCGGAAATAACCGGATCGGGTACCGGTACGGGGAAAACGGGCTGCCGGAAGAAATATCCTGCAATAACGGACTGACCACCTCTTATTGTTATAATCACGCAGGAAAAATCACGGGGCTGACCCATAAGATGCATGACGTAGTACTGGAAGATTACAAATACGAATATGACAAGACGGGAAACAAGACGGGTATTTTTAAATACCGCAGGGGAGTGCCAAAAGAGAGCGGTACTTTCAGGTATGGCTACGACAGGGCAGGACGTTTGACCAGTATGGAGAAAGACGGCAAAATGCTGCGGGAATATGCTTACGATTCGTTCCATAACAGGAGCAGGATGGAAGATTCGGATGGGAGGACGGAATATACTTACAATTCCATGGATCAGATGGTGCAGAGCATGGGGAAGGAACAGTATGCGTATCATTATGATAAAAAGGGTAATCTCATCGAAATCCTGCAGAATGGTGCGGCAGGGAAAAGCTATGCATATGATGCCATGGGAAAAATCAGGGAAGCAGGGACTGCCGGTGGGGAAGGATGCAGATATATCTATAACGGTGCAGGGATGAGGGTTTCCCGGGAAGAATGGGGGATTCGGAATAAAAACATACATACGGACTATGTCCTGGACATGACAAGAAGCTGCCATAACCTGCTCATCAGGGAAAACGGGGAAGCCAAACAGAAATATCTTTGGGGGAATCTGTTGGCAGGAATGGAGGAAGAAGGAAGGGACAGTTATGCCCTGCTGGATGAGCTGGGAAGTCCGGTCCGGTTTTTGTGGAGGAACGGAAATGATTTATCTGTTTACGGGTATGACGAATTTGGAAATGACCTGTTCGGAAATGCCGGTGATAAGCAGCCTTTTGGATTTACGGGTTATCTGGCTGACGGAATAAGCGGTACCTATTTCGCACAGGCAAGAGAATATGCGCCGGAATCGGGACGCTTTTACGGGGAAGATATCATTCCCGGCGATATGTCGGCCGGTGTGTCATTGAATCGGTATATTTATTGTGCCAATGATCCGGTGAATTATGTGGACTGGGACGGCAGGCTGTTAGTAAGAATGCTTGTGGGTGCAGTGGTAGGTATGGCAGCGGATTTTGGGGCACAGGTAATTAATAATGTAATAGAAGGGAAAAATGTTTTCGACCTGGATAATTATAACGGGGTAGAGATTTTGATGTCAGGGCGGGGCTTTAATGGCGGCGGTGCCGTCTGCGGCAAATTGGGTTGCTAAAAATGCAGGAATGAAGTGGTTGAAAGTTGGGCTTACTTATATAGGAAATGCTGCTATTGCCGGGACAACATCTGCAGTAACAGAGAAAGTTTCTAACCCACAAGCTACTAGTGAAGACATAAGGAATGTTGCATTTAGAGGTGCTATTTGGTCGTCAGTGGGAACTACAGCGGGTTATCTTGTGGGCAAAATCCCGCTAATATCGAATATTAGTAAAACAGCAGAATATGACTTATGGAGAGTAACACCGATGGGTGGTGTGGAGGCTTATTTGGGGATTTTTTTATTGATGGTGGAGAAAGGCTTCCGTCGGGTGATTACCGTGGAAGGCGGGCAGGCGGTTTATAAGGACAGCAAGGGGAAGTGCAGGAAATTTCCGGTTAGTGACTTGTGCTGGATGGATATGTCAAATGGAATTATGAAGGTGTTATACAAAAAAGAGGAGCAGATAGATGTTTATGTTATTTATGCACACGGAGTGAAGGAATTCTGCAGTGTTGTGGAGGAGGTGGAATGGAAAGAGTCGGAGGATTGACGGTTGGGAGGCTGGAGGGATTTAACGGTAAAAGATAAATTCAAAACAGGAGGAAGTAATATGAGTGAATCAATCAAAACAGGAGGGGTCGGGAAGAACCCTGCCATAGAAAAGATAAACCGGCTGAATGCGGTAAGCAGCCGCGTGCAGGCGGTATCGGAACTGGAAAAAAGGGCGTTCCACGCAGAAGACGGCAGGGCGAAAGCGGCGTTGGAAAAGAGGAAACGGATTATGGCGGATTTTAAGATGGATTTTGGGAGGAAACAGGATGAAACGGATGAAGAATGAGGATTTTGACTGTTTCCTCCTGCGGATGGAACGGCAATTTAACGGAACCGGAAAGCAGGGGGAAAAGAATGGCGGGGAGAGAGAATTTGCCTGCGGTTTCGGCTTCCGGATACGGATTCCGCCGGATTTCCGGGAAGGCGGAAAGGAAGAAGCGGAGGGTATTTTTTGGTCACAGGACCGTCCGCCGGTGCTGTTCCTGACCCCGGACCGGCGGGCGGGGATAACGTTTCGCCAAATGGAAACGGAGGACGCGGCGGATGCCTGTATGGGGAGAATCCGGCAGGCGCTGCAGCGGGCAGACGGGCGGACCGTGTTTTACGGCAGCGGCGCTGCGGGAAAGAACGGGGATATCCCCTGGCTGGAATATAAAAGTTTTGCTGCGGATGAAAGGGTGTATAACCTTGCCTTCCTGTTTGCGGCAGGAGGGGGATGCGTCATGGGGACATTTTACTGTGCATTGGAGGATTATGACAAATGGAAGCCTGTGGTTTTCGGTATGCTGGATACCGTAAAAACGACAGAGGAAGAAGGAGGATACAGATGAAAGAATACAATATCAGGACAAGCCCGGTGTCTTTTCTTGCGATTTTGGAGTTACGGATGGAAAGGGAGGTGAACCGGCACGGAAAAGTAACCGTTACGGGTTACATAGCGGATGAGGAGGAGGAGAAGTACCTTAAGATGCTGACAGGGGAAATATGGGAGAAAGTGGAAGGAATAAGCGGTGACGGGGCTCCGGAAACGCTGTTTTGGGGAACCGTGACGGACTTCACCGTTATGTCGGACAATGACCAAAAGAAGCTGACGCTGGAAATCACTACCGGGAGCTGCCTGGCAGACCGGGAACGGCACCTGCGTACCTATCAGGACCGGGATATGGCATACGAACAGATATTCCGTGACAGGGTTGGGGATTACGGGAACGGCGGGGTAGTGTTCGCTTCCCCGTTTCCCGACAGGACGGGGGAACTCATCCTGCAGTACCATGAGACGGACTGGGAGTTCTTAAAAAGGATGGCGTCAAGGAAACATGCTTTCCTCGTACCGGAGCCTGCGGTGCCGGGAATGAAATTTTTCTTTGGCATGCCGGTGGGGAAGGAATTTGACCTGCAGGAGCAGGGAAAGTATACGGTAGGGAAGGATTTGGAGGAATACCGCCGGAAGAAAGCGGAAGGGCTGCAGGTGTCGGAATCGGATTTCCTTACGTATACGGTGGTATGCAGGGAAAACCACAGAATCGGTGATTATGTCATGAAGTACGGGCGGAAATTTTTCCTGTACAAAATCCAAAGCAGCTATACGGACGGAGAACTGCTGCATACTTGCCATTTGAGGATGGAGAAAGGGACGCAAATCCCTGCCGTGAGACCGGAAGGAATCGGCGGGGTTTCCCTGGACGCCATGGTACGGAAGGTAAAAGAGGATAAAGTGCAGGTATCCGTGCAGGGGGACGAGAACCGGGACCAGAATATTAATATCTGGTATCCCTATGCCACCGTTTATTCCACGGCGGACGGAACCGGCTGGTACTGCATGCCGGAGCCGGGCGACATGGTGCGCCTTACCGTGCCGGAGACGGAGGAAGGACAGGCATTTGTCACCAGTTCCGTGCATGTGGAAACGGACAGTGCGGACCGGAAGGACCCGGCGCACAAGGTATTAAAGAGCAAATACCAAAAGGAAGTGCGTTTTACCCCGGATTCCATTGTCATTACCAATAATAAAGGGACGAGGATAGAACTGACGGACGCGGAGGGAATCCATATCGTCAGCGCCCATTCCGTCATGCTGGAAGCCGCGGGGGATCTGACCCTTTCCAGCGATTCCGGCTCCCTGATGGTAGCGGGGACGTCGTCGGTCAGCCTGCAGCAGAAGGGCACGGCCATCCAACTGGACGGAGGCATATCCTTCATCGGCGGGGAATTGAAGGTGCAGTAAGCGTGGAACGGAAGGTGCAGTAGGCAGGGAATTGAAGGTGCAGTAGGCGGGGAATTGAAGGTGCAGTAGACGGAGGATAGGGACAATGGAGCGGAGAAAAGAACTGGCGGACGCGGCGGAGGAAATGCAGAAGGAATTGTTTGCGTCCAGAATCAGGGAACTGGAAACGGAATACCGGAAGCCGGAACGCAGGGAGGAAGTCCGTAAAGTATTTGCAGGACTGTTCCGGCTCAGGGAGCGGCAGGGGAACGGCAGGGCAGGATGCCTTGGCATCTGTTACCGGTATGGCAGCATACGGATGGGAACTTACGGCCTGCGGCTGGTTTTGTACGGGGAGGATTTCTGCCTTGACAGGAATCCGACCGTGTGCGAATGGAAACCGCCCTGTTTTTTCGAGATGTTTGAGGAGGATATGGCGGTAATCTTAAGGAAACTGAAAAGTGCATTTTCGCGGATTTATGCCTATGAGGAAGATGCGGTCAGGCTGCGCTGCGTGAAATATTACCTTGCCGCAGTCTGCAGACTGTGCATGGATATGGAGGGGGAAATCCTGTGTACGGAGGAGTTCCGGCGCATGGAGCGCATGGACGGTTTTTACGTGTTTTTTGGCAGGTACAGGGGGGAAGGGGAAATCCTGTACCGGGCAGGAAAGGATGCACCGGAGCAGGAAGACCGGGAATCCGGCAGGGAAGCGCACCGGCAGGACAGGGAATGCGGTGCGGAACCGGAATATTATGTGCTGACATCCCAGGAAGGGAACTCTGTCCCCAGGCCGGTGAATTGGTACGGGAAACTGGATGTAAGGAAAATGAACAGAAGGGATTACGGGGAACTGCCCAAACATGTCCTTTTGGATGTAAAGGCAGGGGCAGATGCAGTGTATCCGGATATACTGACGGATCCGGTTCTGATGGTATCGCCGGAAGTCAGACAGGTGATAAAGAAATATGAGGCGGAAATGCCTTTTCTGTTCGTGGTATTGTGCGATACGGAAGGGGAGGAGGCCGTGGCTTACCACTGCCCGGTCCTTACGGACGTGGAAGAAAACGGGGAATGCGGGGAAGCGCTTTACCGTGTGCGGACGGGAAAGGGCAGTGAAGTGCGGATAAGGTCAGACCTTGCGGAAAGCCTGCTTGCCAGGGGTGCGGTGGGGATTGGGCTGAAAGAGGTTGCAGATGCGGAAAGGGGTAAAGGAAAATGGGGAAAAGTTATTTAGTGGAAGGTGCAAGATTAAGGTGCCTGTGCGGCAGTAAGTGCAGCAGATTAAAGGTGACGGACCACGGGTATTATGCGGACGGAAAAAAGAAGGCGAACTGTAAGGACTGCCTGCCGGACGTGAACATACCGGATTTCGGGATGTGCAAGGAAAAAAACGTATACCTATGATGCCATGGGGAATGTCACTTCCATGACGGATGCCAGCGGAAACGTTACTTTATATGAATATACCCTTGGCGGCCAGTGGAAAGCGGTAACGGATGCCCTCGGCAACAGGACGGAGTACGCCTATGACGGCGGGGACCGGCTGGTTTATGTGTGCAGGAAAGGCCAGGAGGGTGAAAAAGACAGGGAAACTTTTTACGGACGGAATTCTTTGGGACAGGTAGAGTGTATCAGGGATGCCTTCGGCAGGGAGGAGCATTATGCATACGATGCACTGGGGAGAATGGTCTTGAAGACGGACAGGGACGGGTACCAAACCGTTTACGGGTATGAACCGGACGGGAAAGTACGGAGCATCCTTTATGGTGACGGCACGGAAGTGCAGATGGAGTATACAGCCCTGCGCCGGCTTGCCCTTGTGAGGGACTGGCTGGGTGAGATAAGGCTGGAGAGGGATGCTGCCGGGCAGCCCGTAAGCATCACGGATCATGCAGGCCGGACCGTTACTTACGAATGGGGAGGTATGGGGGAGCGGAAAAGTATTACTTACCCGGACGGGACAAAGGTGTTTTACCGTTATGATACCATGCTGCGCTTGGACAGGATGCGTGTGGAAAGTGCCGGGAGGACGGGCATGCCTTCGGAAATCCGCTATCTTTATGACGCGGCGGGGAGGCTTGCCGGAAAAGAATACCCGGACGGGATGTACACCCAGTGGCATTATGACGGGTACGGACGGCTGGGGGAACTTGTCCATGGGGACAGGGACGGGATACTGGAGCATTTCCGGTATGAATATGATATAGCGGAGAACAAAACCGCCATTATGAAAGACAGGAGGGGGCTTGCTGCGGACAGCGGGCGGTACGGGTACTGTTATGATCCGTTGGGAAGACTGTCCGGCGTTTCCAAGGACGGGCATGCGGTAAGGACCTACACTTACGATTCTTTCGGGAACAGAAAGGGCATGGAGGATGTGGCCGGGGGAAAAATCCTGTCCTATTTCCATGATGTGCTGGACCGTTTGGTACGCGTGGAGGAATGGGGTGACGGGACTGACGGCTTACCATCCGTGACGGAATATTTTTATGACGGACGTGGGAACATGGTACGCGAGGAAACCGGTGGGGAACTGCTTCACGGATATGAGTACGGCGCCATGGGGCGGCTGTCAAGGGCATGGGATGCGGACGGGCAGGAGGCATTATATCTGTATAACGGCATGGGGCAGAGAACCGGGAAACAGGAGGGAGATGGTGGTGAGGAATACCTGCTTGACCTTACCAAACCTTACAACAACCTGCTGGGTGTTAGGAAAAACGGGCACAGCCAGGATTTTTTTGCCGATTGGAATATAACTGCCATGAAAGAAACGGAAGGGCGGACGGACGGCGGAAGGGCAGCGTTCGGTGAGCTGCACTGGTACCTGCGGGATGAGCTGGACAGCCCCCTGCGTGTCAGCGGGTACCGTGCGGGTAACGGAATCCCCGGCTGCAGGTGCCTTACCTACGGATATGACGAGTTCGGAAAGGATGCGGGAGCCATGCCGGGAAACGTGAAGGGACAGCCCAACCTGTATGACATACCGGGACTGGAACAGCCTTTCGGGTACACGGGGTACCGTCATGACGGAATCAGCGGGACATATTTTGCACAGGCAAGGGAATACCGGCCGGGGGACGGGAGGTTTGCAAGTGAGGATGTGGCGGAGGGGAACCGTGCAGTACCGGTAACATTAAACCGTTACGGGTACTGTCATGGGAACCCGGTTGCCTTTGTGGACCGGGACGGAAAAACCGCAATCCCATGGACCACGACGATTCCATCGCCTATTACTACTTGGGGGAATATTGAGGAAAAAAAAGAGAGGATGCAGCAGGCATGGGAAAGCGTGCTGGATACCGTGAATGACGTGATGAAGGAATGGGAGGAAAAATCAAGGGATAATGTCGGTACGATAACTTTAGGTTCTAATTTTTCCGGAACGACAGGGATTTGGCAAGTGGATGGGTTTGCAGGGATCTCTTTTGATTATCGAGGAAATATAGCGTTACAGTTTACAAAGTCAGGCGGGGTAACAGGAGGAACTGCTTCGGCTGCAATGTCCAAATATTTTATGTTCACAAATGCTCCTACGGTGTTTGATTTGGAAAATGAGGGAGCTTCCATTGGCGGTTCGATAGTGTGGCCAATGTTTAAAAAAATTGGACCTAACATTGGGCTGGAATTTGATATAATGGGTGACGTTAATAATAAAAACAATGATTTTTATTATGGAGTAACATATATTGAGGGCATTGGATATGGGAAAGGCGGAGAAGCCCATATTGAATGGGGAGAGACAAATAGTTTACATGATGTAAATGTTTTTAATTTGTGGAATAAATTTTACAAAAAAGCAAAAAGTACTGACGGAAAGGAAAATGAATGCAAAAAATAAGTAGGATGATGTTTAGAAAATACCGGATGCATTATATTGTTTTATTTTTTGTTTTTGTATTAACATTCCGTATTGAGACTGCTGCGTATGGGATGGAACTGGGTCAGAGGACGGAAGATGAAACGGAGGAAGATATTGCATATTTTGATGTCCACGTCTCCAAAGTATGGACATCAAAAGGAAAGGAGCTACTTTCCTATGATGTTTCGG
>CAJUMD010000103.1 GCA_910587275.1 uncultured Kineothrix sp. | reverse complement strand
CCATGTATCCCGTCCTTTTACGTTTTCCCCGCGTGTGCGGGGGTGATCCTGTATGAGCCGCCTGCGAAGCGAGAGTGGCATAGTTTTCCCCGCGTGTGCGGGGGTGATCCTGCTTCCATTTCCCCTGCAATGAAACTTATTGGGTTTTCCCCGCGTGTGCGGGGGTGATCCTGGGAGCAGTGCGGCAGCAGGATGGAAACAGGAGTTTTCCCCGCGTGTGCGGGGGTGATCCTTCCAAAAACCCAAACGTTTTTTGGATTAAAAAGTTTTCCCCGCGTGTGCGGGGGTGATCCTGATGGATATACTTGAATGTGATGTGCAAGTTGGTTTTCCCCGCGTGTGCGGGGGTAATCCTGACCGCCACGGTAAGCTGGCGATTAAGCGCCACCTTGACATTGACCTGCTGGATGATATTCTAGTGTTGACGCTGGCCCGCACCGGAACACACAGCGATATATTCGGCAAATGAGACACCGCCGTATGGGAAACAACCATCCTGTACGGTGGTTATCTTTTGCTCAAAGGTAAGTGTCAAATAAGAACGTGTAGTGAAATATTTAGCGTTCTCCTGTAAACTTAGGGTTGGGTACGCATGAAAACAATTTTACACATCAAAAAATGTAGATTTGATTCTCGGTGAAGTCATTCCGGGTGAATATAAAATGATAAAAGCCGTCGCGATGATTAACAGTTTACAGCAAATGGAAAAATATGGTATGATGCATTACAGGAAATGTAAGAATTTGTAGATTTTGGATGACGCATCAATCACCCCGGATGGAAAAAGGACATCCGGAAAATGGGGAATGCATAGGGGGAATAGGACATGGGATATGACGGAACGGAAAATGTGCGGCTGGAGCAGTATGTCACGGAAGTTATGCTGGAAATGGGAGTACCGGCACATTTGAAAGGATATCATTACTTACGGTCTTCCATTGTAATGGCAAAAGAGGACATGGAAGTGGTGGGAAGTGTGACGAAGCTGTTATATCCCGAAATTGCAAAAATGCATAAGACCACTGAGCAGAAAGTGGAACGCGCCATCCGCAATGCCATAGAAGTATCATGGACAAGGGGGAATGCCCAAACGTTTGAGGAGCTGTTTGGCTATTCCGTACAGTCGGGAACGGGGCGTCCCACCAACAGTGAATACATTGCGCAGATTGCAGATAAAATCAGTTTGGACATGCGCAGTGAAATGATAAAGGCCGTATAACCGGGTATCCCCTGTTATGCGGTTTTAACGTTGTTTGATAAACGATATAAAAAAGTCAATGGCACGTTCCTGTGTCTGCTCCGCCGGACAGGCGGTTTTTCAGTTTCCGTCGTACCGGTTTTTCATATAGCTTTCCCTGGATTAAAAAGAATGAAACAATGCTTATGCATGTGAAAGAAGCAGAAGCTGAAAACAGGAGACAGACCGCCGGTACCCCGGAATTTTCCGTGCCTTGTGGTTTTGGTAAAAATATGGTAAAATTATTCCCATCTATATTCCGCATACGGGCATCCGGCGGCAATCAGGTGATGAATGGAAAAGATGGGGACGGTGGAGAAGATGGATGGAGAAAATGGAATGGAAACAGAGAGGAAGCTGCTAAGCGTGATTGTTCCATGCTACAATGAGGAGGAAAACATCCGCGATTTTTACGACGAATTGATGAAAAACGCATCCTTTTTCCAAAACAGGGATATGGACGTGGAAATTTTGTATATTGACGATGGTTCCGGGGACGGAACCGTGGAAAACGTGAAAAAGCTGGCAAAGGAAGACGGCAGGGTGCATTTGGTGTCATTTTCCAGGAATTTCGGGAAAGAGGCGGCAATTTATGCGGGGCTGCAGAAGGCGAAGGGTCATTATGCGGTGATGATGGACTGTGACCTGCAGGATCCGCCGTCGCTTCTGCCGGAAATGTTCCGCTATATCGATGAGGGATATGATTCGGTGGCGACCAGGAGGGTGACGCGGAAAGGGGAGCCTTTGATCCGTTCCTTTTTTGCCCGCATGTTTTACCGTATCATCAATAAGATATCGCGGACGGAAATCGTGGACGGGGCAAGGGACTACCGGCTGATGACGCGGCAGGTGGTGGATTCCATTCTTGCGATGTCGGAGTATAACCGCTTTACCAAAGGGATTTTCGGCTGGGTGGGCTACGAAACGAAATGGCTGGAATACGAGAACATCGAGCGGAAGAAAGGGGAAACGAAATGGTCTTTTTGGAAGCTGTTTTTATATTCCATTGACGGGATTACGGCGTTTTCCACGGTGCCGTTGGCGATTGCGTCTTTTATGGGCGTGCTGTTTTGCATTTGCGCATTTCTGATGATTGTATTTACCATTGTGAGGAAACTGATGTTCGGGGACCCGACTTCGGGATGGCCTTCTTTGGTGTGCATTATCCTACTGTGCAGCGGCGTCCAATTGTTCTGCCTGGGAATAGTGGGGCAGTATTTGTCAAAGACTTATATGGAAGTGAAGAAACGCCCGATTTATCTGGTGAAGGAAGAACTGTAAGGGAAGTATGGGAATGGACAGGCTGGTAAGTATCGTGGTGCCGGTGTATAATGCCGGCGCATATATAGAGGAAACCATTGCCATGGTCTGCCGGCAGACATATGGCAGTTGGGAGCTTTTGCTGGTGGACGATGGTTCCACGGACGGCAGCAGGGAGAAAATAGCGGCATGGAGCAGGAAGGACGGAAGAATCCGGCTGATTGCCAAAGAAGAAAACGGGGGCGCGGCGCTGGCACGGAATACGGGCATTGACCATGCCGCAGGCAGGTATGTGGCTTTCCTCGATGCGGACGATATTTGGATGGAGGACAAGCTGGAGAAAGAGCTGCGGTTCATGGAGGAGAAAAACGCTGCCTTTGCTTTTACGGCATATGAATTCGGGGACGAGCAGGCACATGGGACGGGAAAGGTGGTAAACGTGCCGGAGACGCTTTCCTACCGGGAAGCCTTATCGCGGACGGTTATTTTTACCACCACGGTCATGTTTGACCTGACGAAAATAGGAAAAGAAACGGTGAAAATGCCAAATGTTCCCAGCGAGGATACCGCCACATGGTGGAAAGTGCTGCGCAAGGGGTATACGGCATACGGGTTAAACGAAGTGCTTACCATATACCGGAGACCGGCGCGGTCACTGTCTTCCAACAAGTGTAAGGCGGTGGCGAGGATTTGGAACCTTTACCGGAAGGAAGAAAAACTGTCCGTCCCTTACAGCCTGTGGAATTTTGCCGGCTGGGCATGGCGGGCGGTATGCCGGAGGATTTAGGAACGGTTTTTGGGGGAACGTTTTGACGGGACCGTTTTTGGGAAGGATACGAATGGGAAAGAGGCGCGAAAGTGAAACAAAGGGAATCTAGGAAACGGGCTGTTATTTTACTGCTGTCCCTGGTGGGGCTTTGCCTGCAGGGGGCGGTGTATGCGTATGTCTGGCTGGAAGAATATTATCCTTACCTTGCCGGACTGGGAAAAGTAAATTACTATAAAAACGGGCATATCATTATCATAGGAATCTATTTTATCCTTCTTTTCTTTTTTGAGAATACGTACGGGGGATTGAAAATCGGGTACCTGAAGGCATCGGAAATTTTTTTTTCACAGATTTTTTCGCTGCTGGCGGTGAATGTGATTTCCTATGCGCAGATTATGCTGCTGCGGAACTGGATTGTTCCGGCGGCGCCCATTTTGGCGGTGTTTGTGATACAGTTGGCGGTTTCCGGCATATGGACGTTGTTCTGTAATGCTTTTTACCGCCGGTTTTTCCCGCCCAGGGAGATGCTGTTAGTGTACGGGGAACGTTCCATTGACGATATTTTAGGGAAATTCTCCACGCGAAAGGACAAGTACCGGGTGGAGAAGTGTATGAACATCAGGGAAGGGGCGGATGCCATAGAGCAGGAAGCTGTGAAAGGGTATGATGCCGTTGTACTGTGGGACATCCCTACGACGGAACGGAACAGGCTTTTAAAATTCTGCTACGGCAGGTCCATCCGCGTCTATATGATGCCGAAGATTACGGACGTGCTGATTCAGGGCTCCACACAGCTCCACCTGTTTGATACGCCCATTTTCCTCACAAGGGAATATTCGCTGCGGGTGGAACAGAGGGCGGTGAAGCGGCTGATAGATTTGATGTGTGCGCTGCTGCTGATTCTGCTGACGTCGCCTATCATGCTGGTGACTGCCGTTATCATCAAACTGTACGACGGCGGACCGGTTCTGTATAAGCAGGTGCGCTGTACCATAGGGCAGAGGGAATTCCAAATCATGAAATTCCGCAGTATGCGTGTGGATGCGGAAAAGGACGGGGTGGCAAGGCTGGCGGCGAAAAACGATTCCAGGATAACGCCGGTGGGGAAATTCATCCGCACGGTGCGGATTGATGAGCTGCCGCAGCTTTTTAATATTTTAAAGGGGGAAATGTCCTTTATCGGTCCTAGACCGGAACGGCCGGAGATTATCGCGCAGTATGTGGAGGAAATGCCGGAGTTTGTATTCCGCATGAAGGTGAAGGCGGGCTTGGCGGGATATGCGCAGGTTTACGGGAAATACAATACCACGCCCTATGATAAACTGAAACTGGATTTGGCATATATCGAGAATTATACGGTGTGGCTGGATTTGAAGCTGATGCTGCTGACACTGAAGATTTTGTTCCAGCCGGAAAGCACGGAAGGCGTGGACGGTACGCAGGTGACGGCATTGAAAACAGAAGAAACAAAGAACGGGAAATAAATGCGAAAAGAATAACGGAGATAATCATGGAAAATCAAAGGTATATGCAGGAGGGGCTGGACGTAAAGCGGATATTGCTGTTGCTCTGCAAAAAGATATGGATGCCGGCTGCCGCGGCGGCGGCAGGTGCTCTGCTTTTTGGCGGGGTATATTTGCTCATCCATGTTTTTTCCGCATCGGAGCGGGAATTTGAATCGGTTTCCAAACTGTACCTGAATTTCAACTGCGACCCGCAGGATTTTAATGAGCTGACTTATAACGGTTATACATGGAATGATTTGATGGCGACGGACCCGATTTTGGATGTTACCATGGAAGCGCTTCCGGAAGGGACGGAGCGGGATATGGTGATTGCCGCCACGAAAGCGGAGATATTATCCGACATCCGTCTGCTGACCATCACCATTACCACCAATGAGGCGGAACGTACGGCGCAGATTATGGAAGCGACGCAGAAGTCGCTGGTGCATTTGGGGGAGACGGACAGGCTCTTTGACAGTATCGAGGTATACAGTACGGTGGAACCCCGCCAGATTGTGTGGGATAACCGCACGGTCAATGCGGCGGTGACGGGGGCGGTGGTTGGGCTTGCCGTTTCCCTGCTGCTTTTGGCGTTTTATTACGTGATGGACGATTCGGTATATGTGGCGCGGGATGTGGAGAAACGTTACGGGATACCGGTGTTGGGAATGTTTGCGTCCGGCAGGGACGGGCAGGAGAAGGAATCTTACGGAAGGGAATTTGCCGCCAATTATGCTTACTTGTGCCGGAATGCGGTGACGGTGGCGGTGGCAGCCCTGGATGCGGCAGCGGATGCCCTGGATGCGGCACGGGAGATGGAAGCTGCGGCCGGTAAGGGAAGCGCGCCGGAGAGGGGGCGGGAGCTGCACGGAGCGGAGCGTATGCCGGAGGCTGTGCAAACTGCGGCAGCGGGCGGAAACGGACTGCCGCAGTTGTGCGTGGCAGGAAGCGTGGAGGAAGGGGAGGAAGTTTACCGGAAAATACGGGAAACGGACGGTGTTATCCTGACGGTGCGTTTTGGCGGCGGCAACGGAAAACGTCTGGAGCGCACGTTGGGAAATTTAGAGAAGCAGGACTGTGGGATTTTGGGTATTGTCATCATAAAGGCGGAAGAAAAATTTTTAAGGCGGTATTATTTTGGCAAAAAAGGAGCCGTATATGGGATTACAGATGTTAGTGTCAACCGTTAACCAGGATGTACGGAGCCTGGCGGAACGGATGAATATGGAAACGGATGCCATCGTTATTAACCAGTGCGGCTGCTTTGGCTATGAGGAATACAGCCATAAGGGGCATACCGTGCGCTGTTACAGTTTAAAGGAACGGGGGGTCGGGCTGTCGAGGAACAGCGCCCTGATGCGGGCGGAGGGGGAACTTTGCCTGTTTTCCGATGAAGATATCGTGTACGATACGGGATATGCGGGGAAGATTGAGGAAGCGTTCCGCAATCATCGGGATGCGGACATGATTTTGTTCAACGTGAAAGTGGCACCGTCGAGGAAGACCTACTGGAACGAAGGGGAGAAAAGGGTCCGCTGGTACAATTACGGCAGGTATCCGGCATACAGTATCGCGGCGAGGACGGATGCGCTGCACCGTGCCAACGTGAACTTTTCCCTGTTGTTCGGAGGGGGAGCGAAGTACAGCAACGGCGAAGACAGCTTATTTTTGCGGGACTGCCTTAAGGCGGGATTAAAGATTATGGCATCCTCCGTGGTCATCGGGGAAGAAAAAGAGAGGGAATCCACGTGGTTCCATGGATACAATGATAAATTCTTTAAGGACAGGGGTGTTTTGTACCATTTTCTGTACGGAAGGATGGCGGTGCCGTTTTCCCTGCGTTTTCTTTTGGCACATAGGGGGGAGATGTGTAAAGAAACCGGATGGAAACATGCGTACGGGCTGATGAAGGCGGGAATCAGGGAAGGCGCGGAGCCGGACAGGAGCGGGAAATGATGTTATATGTGTTGATAGCCGCAGGAACCGTGGGGCTGGCGGCATTTGTGCGGACGGTACCGGAATGGGCAGGCAGTAACGGAACGGCAGTGCCGGAAAGGGGAATCAGCAGGAGACAGGCGTGGAATGCGCTGTGCCTTTGTACCATTTTTCTTGTTTTGTTTGCGGTATCGGCGTGCCGCCTGAATGTGGGAAACGATTATGCGAAATATGTGGAATTCATGCATCTGATTGCCTGTGATGCATACAGTTACGTGCCTACGGAAGCAGGTTTTAACCTGTTGGTGGCGGTGCTGTACCGGCTGGCAGGGGGAGAGAATTTCCTGCTTGTGTTTGCCGTGTTCGCCTTTTTTACGCTGGCGCTGTTTCTGCTGGCGCTGTATGGGCAGAGCGACAGCTTCGGGTGGAGCTTTTTCCTGTTTATGGCGTTTGGCTTCTATTTTTCCACATTTAATACGGTGCGGTATTATCTGGCGCTGGCGCTGGCTCTGTATGCGGTGAAATACGTACTGAAAGGGGAGTGGGGGAAATTCCTCTTTTTTGTGCTTTTGGGCTCCGCCTTCCATAAGTCCATGCTGGTGGTAATCCCTTTGTATTTCCTCGCCACGCTGGCATGGAAAAAGTGGCAGTTTGTGCTGATGGCGCTGTTTTGTACCACGTTTTTCTATATGCAGGATTTTTATCTGAAAGCGGTGGTGTTTTTGTACCCTTCCTATGAGGATACGGAATACCTGGAAGGCGGAATCAGTTGGTTTAATATCCTGCGGTGCGCGGGGGTGCTGGTGTTCTCCCTGTTATATTATAAGCAGGCGGTGGCGGGCAGTAAGAGGAACCGGTTCTATTTCTTCTGTAATCTGGGGGCGTTGGTGCTGTATACCTGCTGTTCGTTCCTGCCGATTATTACAAGAATCGGGTATTACCTGAATATGACGCAGATTCTGTTTATTCCTGCGGTGCTTGCAAAGATTGGGGACCGGAGACAGAAGCGGTTTTGGAGCGTGGCGGTGGCGCTTGCCGCATCGGGATATTTTGTGCTGTACCTGATGCGGGCCGGCAATGACGGAATCCGGGTGCTGCCTTACCAGACGTTCATGTTCCATGATATGGTGCCGATTTTGTCGGATGTGAATTAGTTTTGGCATGTTTGAAACACGTTTCGGGACGGAGGATGGAGTATGGGGGAAACCGGAAGAAAATCCAATATAAAGTTCAGTATCATCGTGGTCTGCCTGAATGCGGGGGAGCGGCTGGGCATTACGGTGAACAGTATTTTGGGACAGAGTTTCAGGGATTATGAGATTATCGTGAAGGACGGGCTGTCTTCGGACGGGAGTGTGGAGCGTCTTCCGGAAGACGGGCGTATCCGGGTGTTTTGCGAAAGGGACCGGGGGATTTACGATGCGATGAACCAGGCGCTTTGCAGGGTACGGGGGGAATACGTTTATTTTTTAAACAGCGGGGATGTTTTTTATGACAGGGATGTGCTCTTGCGCGTGAAGGAGCGGATGGAAGAACGAAAGAAGGAAGGGAGCGGAACGAAGTATATCTTTTACGGGGATATTTTCGAGCACCGGACGAAGGGGCGGGTATCCTCCAATCCGTCCATGGATGCGTTCGGGTGTTACCGGAATGTGCCCTGTCACCAGGCTTGTTTTTACGGGGCGGAACTGATGCGGGAAAAGGGATTTGACATCCGGTACCGGGTGCGGGCGGATTACGAGCATTTTCTTTGGTGCTTTTTTAAGGGAAAAGCGGAAACGGTTTACCTGCCGGTGCTGGTGGCGGATTATGAAGGAGGCGGGTTTTCGGAAACGAAGGAAAACAGGAAGATTTCGGCGTTGGAACATAAAGAGATTGTAAATAAATATATGACGCGGGGACAGGTTTTGAAATACCGGCTGGTTATGATGGCGACATTTGCCGGGGTACGGTCATGGCTGGCGGGGAATAAATGGACAGGAAGGGCGTACCAGTGGGCGAAGGGGTTGGTGTACCGCAGGGGAAAGAGATAGCGGTATCGGATATCACGGAGAGGATGCGGATGAAGGTTTTGTGGTTGTGCAATATTATGATTCCGGCAGTTGCGGAGGAACTTGGGCTTCCTTACAGTAACAGAGAGGGATGGCTGACGGGGTGTTACGGAAGGATCTGCGGCGGGGACGGAGGAGTGGAACTGGGGATTTGTTTTCCCGTGGAAGGGAATCCGGCACAAGTGGAAGAAAGGTGCGCGGGAAAACCCGGGTTCCGTTTGGGAGAGAGCGGGACGGTCTGTTACGCGTTTGAAGAACGGCTGTCTTCGCCGGAAAAGTATGATACGGGGATGGAAGAACGTTTTTTGGAAATCCTTAAGGATTTTCAGCCGGACCTGGTGCATATTTTCGGGACGGAATTTCCGCATACGCTTGCCATGGTGAGGGCATTCGGACGGCCGGAGCGGACGCTAATCGGTATCCAGGGGCTTTGTTATGCCTGTGCGGATGCTTATTTGGCGGATCTGCCGGAACGGGTGGTGCGCAGGAAGACGTTCCGGGACTGGCTGAAAAAGGACGGTATTTTACAGCAGCAGGAGAAGTTCCGGGTGCGCGGGGAGCGGGAGAAGGAAGCCCTGCGCAAAACCGGGCATATCACGGGCCGGACGGGGTTTGACCGTGCGGAAACGGGGCGCGTGAATCCGGGGGCGGAGTACCATTTCATGAACGAAACCATGCGTTCCCCTTTTTATGAAGGCAGATGGGAGCGGGAGAAGGCGGAGCCGTACAGCATTTTTTTAAGCCAGGGGGATTATCCCCTAAAGGGGTTCCATTATGTCCTGCTGGCTTTGGGGGAAGTGGTAGGGGAATATCCAAAGGCGCGGGTCAGAGTGGCGGGAAACAGCATTATCGGGAACCGGACATGGAAAGAGAAGGTAAAGATTTCGTCTTACGGGAAATATCTGTTGGAACTGGTAAAGTCCCTTGGGCTGGAAGGGCATGTGGAAGTGCTTGGAAAGCTGTCGGCACAGGAGATGAAGGCTGTATTTTTACGGTCGGGTCTGTTTGTCTGTCCGTCTTCTTTGGAAAATTCGCCCAATTCCATGGGGGAGGCGATGCTGTTGGGCGTGCCGGTGGTGGCGGCGCGCACAGGGGGGATTCCCAGTATGATTGAGGACGGCAGGGAAGGGCTTTTGTATGAAGCCGGAAACGTAAGGGAGCTGGCGGCGTGTATCAAACGGGTATGGCAGGAGCCGGAGGAAGCCGTAAAGAGGGCGCAGCGGGCAAGGATAAGGGCTTTTGACACCCATGACGGGGAGAAAAATTATAAGCGAATGCTTGCCATTTACAGGGAGATTTGCCAATGACGATTACTTTTGTATCCAATTATATCAATCATCACCAAATTCCGTTTTCCAATGCCTGTTACCAAAGCCTGGGTGAAGGGTATCGTTTCATACAGACGGAACCCATGGAGGAGGAACGGGTCGCCATGGGGTGGGGAAAGGGTGTGGACGGTCTTCCTTACGTGAAATATCTGTATGAGGACGGACCGGCCTGCCGGAAACTGATACTGGAAAGCGATATCGTAGTATTCGGGTGGATCCGGCAGGAAGATTTACTGGATGTAACGGAAATGATAAAAAAAAGGCTGGAAAACGGAAAACCGTCGCTGCGGGTCAGTGAAAGGCTGTACCGGGAAGGACAGTGGAAGGCGGTGTCCCCAAGGGGACTTGTGCGGAAATACAAGGACCACACCCGGTTTGGCAAACAGCCGGTGGGGCTGCTTTGTGCCGGGGCGTATGTAGCGTCGGATTTCCATATCGTGCGGGCATACCCGGATAAGATGTTCCGTTTCGGCTATTTCCCGGAGACCAGGCAGTATACGGAGGAAGGGCTGGCGGCAAAGAAGATGCGGGACGGAAAAATCCATATGGTATGGGCAGGGCGTTTTCTTCCCTTGAAGCATCCTGAATTCGCGGTGCGGATTGGGGAGGAATTGTTCCGGGAGGGGCGGAAGTTCCATATACACATGGCGGGAAGCGGTGAATTGGAGGAAAGGGTCCGGGGGCAGGTCCGGGAAAAGGGGCTGGAAGACATGTTTACTTTTTACGGTTATACGGAGCCTGCCAGGGTCCGCGAAATCATGGAAAAGTGTCATGTCCATCTGTTTACCAGCAATCATTTGGAAGGCTGGGGCGCCGTGGTGAACGAGGCGATGAACAGCGGGTGCGCGGTGGTAGCCAATGCGGAGGCGGGAGCGGTGCCGTTTCTGCTGCGCCATGGGGAAAACGGACTGGTTTACCGGAAGACTTACGGGGAGTTTGCGGCACAGGTGAAGGCGCTGGCGGCGGACCCGGATAGGATATGGCGGCTTGGCTGGGCGGCATATGAAACGGTTGCGAATGGATGGAACGCGGAACATGCGGCAGCGGAACTCCTGCGGTTTTGCAGGGAACTGGCGGAGACGGGACGGATGGTTCCGGCGGCGGAAGGACCGCTTAGCGTTGCGCCGGTAAAAGTTTATGGAAGGAAAGTTTTCTTATTTAATACATTTTAATACAACAAAAAGAAAGGGAAGAACGATGAAAGAAATTCTGATGATGGTTTTGGAAGATTGTCCGTATTGCAGGCAGGCGGATGCCATGATTGCGCAGTTAAGGGAAGAAAACGAAAAGTACAGGGGGATTACGGTGAAGCGGGTGGACGAAGAAGCGGATCCCGGTTTGGCGGAGACGTTGGATTATTATTACGTACCATGCTTTTTTGTGGAAGGGAAGAAGCTGCTGGAAGGGGTGCCTGAGAAGGAGAAAGTGCAGGCGGTGTTGGACGCGGCGTTGGCGGAAGGATGATGTTCCACGCCTTTGAGAAGTGCATCCGTTTCCATGGTGTATATCTCCTGAACAATATATTTTAAAAGACTGTGTTCCCTGTCTTTAGAAGAAGGGTACGGGTTCGTGGTATTGTAAATAGAAAACAGGAATCTCGTAAATGTGGAAGTAACAGTTCAGCCTGAAATGTTATGTTCGTGGGAGGACGCACGGGAGGGAGTTTTTTGTGGGGCGGCGGCAGCGGGATTGCCTGTCCCGGTTTTCCGTGCACTTTTTTCGGCTGGGAGTTTCTAGGCAGAATGAGGAAGGTTATCATCGGCTGCGGTCGCCCTCTATCGGCATCCATGCCGAATCGGGCTAAACCGGACATCCTTGTCCGGTTTCCCTTAGGTATCCGCATTCTGCTAAGAAACTCCCGCCGAAAACGAAGCACGGAAAATCCGGGACAGGCAATCCCGCTGCCGCCGCCCCACAAAAAACTCCCTCCCGTGCTGGGTAGAGTAAAAAGGAATGCTATGATGCGGCATTATATTTTTTGATAACCAGCAAAAGCC
>CAJUMD010000102.1 GCA_910587275.1 uncultured Kineothrix sp. | reverse complement strand
CGCAAACCCTTGATTTTACTGGTCTTTTCCGCCAAGCGTTTTCATCGTCGGGAAAAGCAAAACATCCCTAATCGCCGGCGAGTCCGTCAAAAGCATCACCAGTCTGTCAATCCCATACCCGATTCCACCGGTAGGCGGCATTCCGATTTCCAGCGCATTCAGGAAATCCTCATCCGTATGGTTCGCCTCCTCATCACCGGCTGCAAACGCTTCCTCCTGCGCCGCAAAGCGTGCGCGCTGGTCAATCGGGTCGTTTAACTCCGAGTATGCGTTGCACATCTCACGGCAGGTAATGAACAACTCAAAACGCTCCACATAATCCGGTTTGTCCGACTTACGCTTCGTTAATGGCGATATCTCCACCGGATGGTCCATGACAAACGTCGGCTGTACCAAATGCACCTCCACGAACTCCTCGAAAAATAAATTCAGGATATCCCCCTTCGTATGGCGGGCTTCATAATGCACTCCTTTTTCGTCCGCTACCGCCTTTGCTTCTTCCGTGTCCTGAATCCGGTCAAAGTCCACACCTGCATATTCCTTTACGGCATCCACCATGGTAATACGCTTAAACGGACTGCCTAAGTCGATTTCCACTCCACCGTAGGAAACCGTTGTGGTGCCGCACACTTCCTGTGCTACATGACGGAACATATTTTCCGTCAAATCCATCATCCCGTTATAATCGGTATACGCCTGATACAGTTCCATCAGCGTAAACTCCGGGTTATGTCTCGTATCCAGCCCTTCGTTGCGGAATACGCGCCCGATTTCATACACACGTTCCATCCCGCCCACAATCAGTCTCTTTAAATACAACTCCAGGGAAATGCGCAGCTTTACGTCCTCGTCCAAAGCATTGTAATGGGTTTCAAAGGGTCTTGCCGCAGCACCGCCTGCATTGGATACCAACATGGGTGTCTCCACTTCAAGGAAACCCAAACCGTCCAAATAGCGGCGGATGGAGCTGATAATCCGTGAACGCTTCACGAACGTGGTCTTCACTTCTTCGTTCATGATCAGGTCCGTATATCTTTGACGGTAACGGATATCCGTATTCACAAGTCCGTGGTATTTCTCCGGCAGAATCTGCAGGCTCTTGGAAAGCAGCGTCACCTCCATGGCATGGATGGAGATTTCCCCTGTTTTCGTCTTAAATACCTCGCCTTTCATACCCACGATATCCCCGACATCATATTTCTTGAAATCCGCATAGGATTCCTCCCCGATGTTGTCCCTTGCCACATAGGACTGGATGTTGCCTTCAATATCCTGTACGTTGCAAAAGGATGCTTTCCCCATCACGCGCTTGGACATGATGCGTCCGGCAACGGATACCGTGCTGCCCTCCAAAGCGTCAAAATTGTCCTTGATTTCCACGCTGTGGTGCGTCACATCAAATTTGGTAATCCGGAAAGGGTCTTTTCCGTTTTCCTGCAGTGCGGCCAGTTTCTCCCTTCTGACCTTTAACAACTGATGAATATCCTGCTCTTTTACCGCTTGTGAATTTTGTGTTTCTCCCACCGTTGACACTCCTTTTTCTCCTATATTTGTATGCAGGCAGCTTGTATATTAATTGCTGGAACGCTGGATTTCCAATACCTTATACTGCAATACGCCCACCTGTGTCTCCACGTCCACCATATCGCCGATTTTTGCACCAATCAAGGCTTTCCCCACCGGCGACTCATTGGAAATCTTTCCTTTCAGGCTGTTCGCTTCGGTGGAACCGACAATCTTATATTCCAGTTCCTCATTGTACTCCATGTCCAAAATCTTTACCTTACAGCCAATGTTGATTTTGTCCAAATCCACTTCATCCTCAACAACGACTTCCGCGTTCTTTAAAATTTTCTCCAGCTCCTCGATTCGCGCCTCGATGTCCCGCTGTTCGTCTTTTGCCGCATCGTATTCCGCATTCTCAGACAGGTCGCCCTGCTCCCTGGCTTCCTTAATCTTCTGCGCTACTTCCTGCCTTTTTACCACTTTCAGCTCGTGAAGCTCATCCTCATACTTTTTCAATCCCTCATAAGTCAAAATATTCTTCTTTTCTTCCATGGAATATTCCCGCTCCTTTCACAGACCCGTATTTTATGTTTTCCATCCCGCATCCCCTGCCCGATAGGCACCCTGCGGAACCTGTTACCCTTTTATTTTCGTTCTTGTTTTAACTTTCATTTTATTCCACTAGACCAATTAACTGTACTATTGTACCCATTTTTCGCAATAGTGTCAAGAAATTTTACAACAGATAAATATTTCACGTCCCTGCGGAATTTCCCGAGCAGTTTTTCCTTTTCCGCCACCGACCAGAAATCCACATACACTGCCCCGGCAGGGCAGGCGGACCACGGAATCCGGTAATTCCTTTCAATGTCCAATATCACGGTCTTCCCGTCCCTGCCCGCACTTTTGTCAAGCGAGGCGGTACATGCCATGGGAATCCCGAATTCCCCGTAAATATATTCCCCGAATTCCCCGTATGCCTGCGGGTTCCCCGAAATCACACGCACATGATTGATTCTCGGAAGATACGGCTCCAAAAGCTCCCGCAAAAGATCCTGCTCCCCTTCCCAGCCGATGCAGCAGACGTATTCCATGCAGGGTACCTGCCGCAGCAGCACATCAAGCAGGAGGAAAGGCGGAAACACCGGTTCCCGGATTCCGATTATTCCCGCCAGCTCCGGCTGCAAATAATATTCCGCACACGCTGCCCTGTGAATCAGGCCGTTCAGGCTTTCCGTCAGCCGTTCTTCCCCCCAGGCGCGCTTTCCCACATAATATTCCGGCACCGGACAACATAACAGCTTCCCCGTCTCCCCCATGCCGATTTCCGAAAGCGGAAGCGCCATCCTGCTCCACCAGTGGGCTTTCGCGCTCTCCCCTTCCTTTAAGCTAAAATACAACATCCTTATGTTTTCCGTTCCGCTTCCGAATCCGGATTTTCTCCTGGCTTTCTTTTCGTTTTCTTCCATTTCCATATGCCATGCCCGCTCCGCTTGCTTTCACAGTAATCAGCATATGAAAATACTCCTGCAACTATTCCTCCCTTTTATTCCCGCGGGCAACGGGGTTGTTGACTGCCCCCTTCTTACACACCCCTTAAACCGTCCGGGAAAATGCCTCCGCAATGGCCTCTTTCAAATCTTCCATACTTTCCATTTCATTCATCCGCCCACGCATTTTTGCCGAATGGGGATAACCGGCGGTGTACCAGGACACATGCTTACGCATTTCCCGTATGCCCGTATATTCCCCTTTATACTCTAACAAAAGGGCGGCATGGCGCAGCACCGTTTCCCGCACTTCTTCCGCGGAAGGGCGCTCCGGCAGAATACCGCCAGCCAGATATGCCTTGATTTCCCGGAAAATCCATGGGTTTCCCCTTGCCGCACGCCCTACCATTACGCCGTCGCAGCCCGTTTCCTCCATCATGCGGCGGGCGGATTCCCCGTCCGTCACATCACCGTTCCCAATGACCGGAATCTTAACCGCCCGCTTGACTCTGGCAATGATCTCCCAGTCCGCATTGCCCGCATAAAACTGCTCCCTCGTCCTGCCGTGTACCGCTACCGCGGCAGCCCCCGCACACTCCGCGGCCTTTGCAATTTCCACCGCGTTCACATGCCCGTCGTCAAAACCCTTACGTATTTTCACCGTGACCGGTTTACAGATCGCCTTCACCGTCTTTTCCACGATTTCCCCTGCCAACGCAGGATTCTTCATCAGCGCGGAGCCTTCCCCGTTATTCACAACCTTCGGTACCGGACAGCCCATGTTAATGTCCAACAGGTCAAATGTCCTTCCTTCCTCCTCCAGCCTTTTTGCCATTCCGCTGATAATGTCGGGGTCGGAGCCAAAAAGCTGCAGGGACACCGGATGCTCCTTGGGGTGGATGGTAAGCAGGGATTCCGTATTCCTGTTATGGTACATAACCGCCTTCGCGCTGACCATTTCCATGCACATAAGCCCTGCCCCCTGTTCCGCACACAATAGTCGGAAAGGCAGGTCGGTCACGCCTGCCATGGGAGCCAGCACCACATTGTTGGGGAGCTTCACTCCCCCGATATCCAATTGCCGTAAATACTGTTCTGCCATACCCTACTTCCTGTTTTTCCCATAAATAATCCGGAGACCGTCCAGCGTCAGCGTACTGTTATACGTCTGGATGCTTTCCGTTTCCTCCGAAATCAGCCTTCCAAGTCCCCCTGTCGCCACTACTTTTAAATCCTTATAGCCGCTCTCTTTCTTTACCTGGCTGACAATATACTCTGTCTGCCCGATTTGTCCGTAAACAAGTCCTGCCTGCATACTGGAAACCGTCTCCTGCGCCAAAATGGATTTCGGTTTCTTAATCTCCACTTCCGGCAGCCGTGCCGTCTCCCCCCACAGCGCCTTCGCGGAAATGCGGATACCCGGCGCGGTAATGCCCGCCGCAAAACAGCCGTCCTCCGTCACCAAATCATAGGTAGTCGCCGTCCCAAAATCAATTACCAAAACCGGACCGCCGTACCGTTCATAGGCAGCCACCGCATCCACGATACGGTCCGAACCGATCTGTCTTGGGTTCTCCGTGGTAATCTTAAGCCCCGTCTTCACCCCCGGACCCACAATGACCGGCGGCGTATCCAAATACCTGGTCACGGCGCCCGTCAGCGCATGCATCACGTTCGGCACGACGCTGGCAATAATCGTTCCCTCCAAATCCTCCTTAGACACACCGTTCATGCGCAGCAATTCCGTAATGCTGATTCCGTACTCATCCGAAGTCCTCGGCTGCTTGGTCGTCAGCCGGAACGTGGTCACCAGTTCCTGCCCACGGTACACCCCGAACGTCATATTCGTATTCCCAACATCAATTACCAGTAACATCTGTCCCATACCTGTTTTCCACCTTTTTCCATCCCTGTGTCCCTGCATTATGCTTTTGCAAACCAGCCCGCCTACGTCTACACGTCCATCTGTTCATGCAGGACGAACACACGGTAATAAAGCTGCAGCGCTTCAAACAATTCCTGCCGGTTCCGGCGCACCTCACGCACCATCAAACCGCTGCTGATTTCATCGTAAAGGAAATCATCCGGGGCAAAATCCGTCTCCATGACGATGCTCCCGTCCTTTTCAAATACGATGGTAAAAATCCCCCCCACTTCTTCCGTAAAAAGCACACAGATAATATGCAGCTCGTCCTTGATGGAAGGGGGAATGCCGTCAAATTTCCGGTTAAAATAATATTTCTTCTCATAGGCGTTGGCCCCGCAGAGTACCGTGCGCCCGCCTTCTTCCTTTTCCCCGAATGTATTACACATAACCGTACAACCCCCTTACCGACACCTCGCCCGCATATACTTCCACGGTCCGTCCGGCAGAATTTTCCACCAACAGCTCCCCCGAAGCATTGATTCCCTTTGCCACGCCTTCCCATTCGCCTTTCGGGTCCAGTACCCGCACCTGCCGGTTCCGGTTGACCAAATGGGCATTGTATTCTTCCAGCATGGAATCCATGCCCAAATCCGCCGCATATTTCCCGTAATATTCCTCAAACCTCTCAAGCACTGCCTGCAAAAGCTCCGCCCGCGCCGTCTTCTTCCCGCTTTCGAGGAAAAGGGAAGTCGCCGATTCCCTTATTTCTTCCGGTATGGAGTCCATATTGACATTAATTCCCACGCCGGTTACGACATGCTGGATATAATCGGTTTCCACAGTCATCTCTGTCAGGATGCCGCAGATTTTCTTCCCGTTCACCACCACGTCATTGGGCCATTTGATGCCTGCCTCCACGCCGCACTTATCCTCCACGGCAAGCGCCACGGCAAGCGCCATGACAAGCGTCAGTCCTGCTGCCTTATCCGGCGCAAATTCCGGCCGCAGCAGAATCGTAAAATAAATATCCCTTCCGGCAGGGGACTCCCAGGTGCGCCCCCGTCTACCCCTCCCGGCAGTCTGCATGTCGGCAGCCACCACCGTACCGTGGGAAGCGCCTTCTTCCCCCAAACGCTTCGCATCCGTATTGGTGGAGCCGGTTTCCCCGTAAAAATATAATTCCCTGCCCGCCCAGCGGTTGCGGATACGGCTCTTTAACTCGCTGGTAGAGAACACGTCCGGGTTCTCCGTCATCCGGTAGCCCTTATTCTGCACCGCCTCTATAATATACCCTTCTTCCTTCAACTGCTTCATCACTTTCCATACCGCCGTCCTTGATACGCCGAAACGGTTGCAAAGCTCCTGACCGGATATATAGTCGCCGCTTTCCCGCAAAAGGGTCAATATTTCCGTTTTCATTGCCATCCCCTTATTCCTCCGGCACCCCCAGGGTAGCCGCCATTACTGCCTTTATGGTATGCATACGGTTTTCCGCTTCCTCAAACACGATAGATGCCTTCGACTCAAAGACCTCATCCGTAACCTCCATTTCGGTGATTCCGAACTTCTCTCCCATTTCCTTTCCGATTTTGGTTTTCAAATCATGGAAAGCGGGGAGACAGTGCATGAATACCGCATCTGCTTTCGCGTTCGCCATTGCCGCCCCGTTCACCTGATAGGGCGAAAGATCTCGGATACGCTCCGTCCATACCTCGTCCGGTTCTCCCATTGACACCCATACATCCGTGTAAACCACGTCTGCATCCTTCGTCCCTTCCTTTACATCCTCCGTCAGCAGGATGGAACCGCCCGTCTGTTCCGCAATTTTCTTACACTCCTCCACCAATCGTTTTTCAGGGAAATATTTTCCGGACGTACATGCCGCAAAATGCATTCCCATTTTCGCACATGCCACCATCAGGGAATTACCCATATTATAACGGGCATCGCCCATATACGTCAGCTTCACCCCTTCCAGCCTGCCGAAATGCTCCTTAATAGTGAGCAGGTCCGCCAGCATCTGTGTGGGATGGAATTCATTGGTCAGCCCGTTCCAAACCGGAACCGGCGCATATTTTGCCAGCTCGTCCACGATTTCCTGCCCGAACCCGCGGTACTCGATGCCTTCAAACATTCCTCCCAGCACCCTTGCCGTATCCGCAATGCTCTCCTTCTTGCCAATCTGGGAACCCGACGGGTCGAGATATGTCGTCCCCATTCCCAAATCATGTGCCGCCACTTCAAACGCACACCGTGTCCTCGTGCTTGTTTTTTCAAAAATCAGCGCCACGTTCTTACCCCGGTGCCACGGAGTAAGGATTCCCTTTTTCTTCTTCGCCTTCAAATCTGCCGCCAAATCCAGCATATACTTAATTTCTTCCGGCGTAAAATCCAACAGCTTCAAAAAATCCCGTCCTTTTAAATCCATACTTCTTCTCCTCCTGTCCCTCTTTCCTTTTAATCCGGTATTCCTGCCACAATATACCGCCATTCCAATATTCCGCATCTGCCCGGATGATACGGGAAAATCCGGCAGCGGAAAATATTTCCACCTGCCGGAATCCATCATCTTTTCTATTCCCGCCAGCAACGGGCCAAGCAGCCGCACTTGTGCGGATATTTGGCGGCTGCCGCGAGAATCCGTCCCCCGCTGCTTACAGCGCCGGAAGTTTCATACCCCGCTGCCCGCAGCGTGGATGTTGACTTTCCAAACATACCCTAACATGCGGCATCTTTCGTCACAATTTCCTTTAGCGATGCCGCCAGACCTGCCACTCCCTGTATCTCGGAAGGAATAATAATCTTCGTAGCCTTGCCGTCTGCCGCTTTCTCAAACGCCTCCAGGCTCTTAAGGGTAAGCACCGCCTGGTCTGCCCCCGCTTCGCGGATCATACGGATACCGTCTGCCGTCGCCTGCTGCACCTTAAGGATGGCTTCCGCCTCACCTTCCGCCTCACGGATCATCTTTTCTTTCTCTGCTTCCGCGCGCAGGATGGCGGAGCGTTTCTCTGCCTCCGCTTCCAAAATCGCCGATTCCTTCTTACCTTCCGCCACAAGCACCGTGGATTTCTTCTCACCTTCCGCACGCAGGATGGCTTCACGTCTTTCGCGCTCCGCTTTCATCTGCTTCTCCATGGCATCCTGAATCGCCGCCGGGGGAATAATGTTCTTAAGCTCCACGCGGTTCACTTTGATTCCCCAGGGATCCGTGGCAATGTCCAAAGACGCCCTCATTTTCGTATTGATGACTTCCCTTGAAGTCAGCGTCTGGTCCAGCTCCATTTCACCGATGATGTTCCTTAAGGTAGTCGCCGTCAGGTTCTCAATTGCCATAATCGGGTTTTCCACCCCGTATGCAAACAGCTTCGGGTCCGTAATCTGGAAAAACACCACCGTATCAATACGCATCGTAACGTTATCCTTCGTAATCACCGGCTGGGGGGCGAAATCTACCACCTGCTCTTTCAGGTTCACCTTTTTCGCCACCTTATCCAAAAGGGGCATCTTGATGTGAAGCCCTACCGACCACGTGCCCTGATACGCGCCCAAACGTTCCACCACATAAGCATGTGCCTGCGGTACAACCTTAATGCAGGAAGCCAAAACCAGGATTATAAGTATACAAATTACCAATATCGCCCATCCCATATTATTTCTCCTCTTTTCTTTCCTTTACAATGAGTTTCACTCCGTTAATGGCAACAATGTCCACCACGCTGCCCACCGCAAGCTGCATACCGCTGTCCGCGGAACGTGCCGTCCACTCCATACCGCCTACCGTCACCTGACCGATTCCCTGCAGATTGTCAATTTCGCTGATAACGATTGCCTGTCTGCCCACAAGGCTTTCCGCATTCGTCCGGATTCTGTCCTTGTTAAAATATTTCACCGCCACCGGTCTGGTAAAGTAAAGCAACACGAGCGATACCGCCAAAAACAGTACCACCTGTACTGCAAACGGAGCCCCGAATCCCGCGGCTATTACCGCTACCAACGCCCCTCCGGCAAACCATATGGTCGTAAGCCCCATGCTCACAATCTCCGCCACAATCAATACCACTAAAGCGACGAGCCACAAAATCATTTCATCCATTCCCAAGCCCCCTTCCGTGCCCAGTCTTTTGTGTTCACTTTATCTTACTACATTTTATGCGTTTGTTCAATATATTCCTCACATTATCCAAAATGTCCCGTACAGCAAAAAACAGGAGCAAAACCCCTGCCCGGTTTGACCCTGCCGCCCCTTGCTTCCCCTGCCGGGAAAACAAGGGGCGCCGGGATAAACCGGACAGAGGATTCCGCTCCTGTCTTTTGCGTCCGCCTACCAGAAAACATGGTCTCCGATTACAAGTCCCTCATGTCCCCCCGCACGCCTGAAATGGGTCGCACCGCCGATGTTGGTGGCACCGTTTAACGCTTCCTGTGCCGCCGTAAAACAACTGTCCGGAACATTGCCGCCATAAGCCCTTGCAAGTCTGCCGTTATACGCAGGCGTAAACTGCCCGGAAGCATAAATGACACCGGAAATGGAGTTCGGGTAAGCCCCGCTCCTGACACGGTTCATGACCGCCGCGCCTACCGCAAGCTGTCCTTCGTAGCCCTGGTTTCCGGCTTCACAGTAAATCAGTGCCGCCAAAAGCCTCGTTTCGTCCGCCCCGGCAACAACCGCTCCCTGGTTCACCGTCAGTTTCGCCTTCGCCCTGGCTTCTGCCTCTGCTTTTTCCCGCGCCAAAATGGCTTCCATCGTCTCCCCCGCATCAATGTGGAAATCCATATCCACATATTCCGCGGAAACATAACCGATTTCATCCTCATAATCCACACTAATCCATTCATCGTTTACGACTTCCACCACATCCAGCTCATCGTCCTGCGCAATATATGCAAAGATACCGGACTCCGTGTTCGGCTCCTTACGCACCCGCAGGGCATCCGTCTCAATCGTTACGATCATATTGCCTACTTCTTCCGCAAGATTCTCCGCTTCTTCGTCAAACAAAAGATAGTCATCCTTTGCCCAGCCAATCAAATCACCGGATTTAATTTTCGTCCATCCGTCCTTCCGCTCCAAAATCCTGCCGCCGCAGTCCTTATAAAGCAGCCCCACCTTCTCCGATTCCTCACTTGCTTCCGCACGCACATTCAGTGCATCCTGCACGTCCGCCATTACAAGGTCCGATTCCTTTTTTTCCGAGGATTTTTTATCCACACCCGCGTTTCCTTTGCCGAGGGGACCTGCCCCCGTCATGCCCCACGCGTATTCCCCGCCCTGCGCATCCGGCGCAAGGGTCGTCGTCACGCCAACATTGAGCGTATCCAAATACTCTTTGCTGCTGGCGGCGCTGCCGCTGCCTTCCGCACTTTTGCCGCCCGTCACGGTCACACCCACGTTCAGTGTATCGAGACATTCCCTGCTGCTTGACGTTTTATCATTGGCCACAGCCGTCATACTCACAGCTATCACCAGTACCAGTCCCAAAACAAGACAAGACAGCTTATGAAACAAACTTCTGTTTCCTGACATATCCTTTCCCTCCAAGTTGATACCCTGTGCCTGCGCTTATGCGCCTGCGGGGGGGGGTATTTGCTTTTCTGTTATATTATGTAATTGTTACAAAATTGTTAATTTTATTACACAGACATAATATCAAATGAAACAGCTATTGTCAAGTTTATGCCAAGTTGTCCAAGTTTATACCATTTTTAGTAATTATTACATAACTGCCACTCCCTATCCGGCGGACTTATTTCTGTCGTTTATAACAGGCGCGACTTCTCCACACACGCTTCCAGCGCTTCCATCACCGCTGCACGCATCCCGTTCCGCTCCAGGGCTTTCACACCCTCGATGGTTGTTCCGCCCGGCGAGCAGACCATGTCCTTCAGTTCCCCCGGATGCAGTCCCGTCTCCAAAACCATTTTCGCACTTCCAAGCACCGCCTGCGCGGCAAACCCATACGCCTGCTTCCTCGGCATCCCCGCCTGCACCGCACCGTCTGCCATGGCTTCGATAAACATAAAAACAAATGCAGGAGAGCTGCCTCCCACCGCGCCCGCGGCATCCATCAGACGTTCCGGGATGGCATATGCCTTCCCGAAACTCCCCACCATCTTCATGCAGAATTCCACATCCCTGTCTGCAGCCAGTCCGTTCCCGCACACCGCCGTACATCCTTCCCCCACAAGCGCCGGGGTGTTTGGCATACATCGTACCAGTTTTACCGGCCTGCCGAACTCCGTTTCCATCCATTTCATCGTTTTTCCTGCCGCAATGCTGATTACCAGTCGGTTTCCGTCCGCTGCATCCTTGATTTCCCCGATGACTTCCGCCAGAAAAACGGGTTTCACGGCAAGCACAAGCACCTCCGCTTCCTCAGCCACCTGCCGGTTATCCGCCACCGTCACGATTCCGTATTCTTCCTCCATCCGTTTACGCGTAGCCTCCGTCTTCGCTGAACCGATGATTTCCCCCGCCGTCACAATTCCCTGTTTCAGCATTCCTCCAATCATTGCCTTCGCCATATTCCCAAGTCCGATAAAACCTATCTTCATATTTTCTTCCCGTCCTTTCCTCATTCCTTTTTCCGATTCCTTATTTCACATTCCCCGTTCCACTCCATACTCCGTTGTTTCTTCCACTTCCGTTTGAAAACTGCCTTCCTCCCCGTCTCCGCTGCCCTTCCGCCGCATAAAGCAGCAGTGCCGATGCCACCGCCGCATTCAGGGACTCTAAACGGCCCCCCATCGGAATACGGATATAGGTATCCGCCAGCCCTGCCGTCTCCTCCGTCAGCCCGTTTCCTTCGTTCCCGATTAAAAAAGCGGCAGGCGCACGGTAATCGCACTCGTCATAACATGTCTCCCCCTTCAAATGCGCCGCGTAAATCCCCACCCCCATTTCCTTTAATTGGCGTACCACTGCACGAATATCTTCCGCATACAGAAACGGCACACGGTAAATGGAACCCATGGTTGCCCGTACCGTCTTGGGATTATAAAGATCCACCGTATCCCGGCTCATCAGAATCCCGCTCACTCCCGCCCCTTCCCCGGTCCGCATCACCGTCCCAAGATTTCCGGGGTCCTGCAGGTTCTCCAGCACCAGGAAAAGAGGTTCGGACCCGTTTTCCATCATTTCCTCCAACGTATATGCCGGCTGTCTGACCACGCAAAGGATGCCCTGGGGGGACTGCGTATCCGACATCTTCGCAAACACTTCCCCCGATACCGTTTCATAACCGCAGCGCTTTAACTTATCCGCCAGGATAACCCTTATTTCTTCCGTTTCCCCCTCCGTTTTTTTGAATC
>CAJUMD010000101.1 GCA_910587275.1 uncultured Kineothrix sp. | reverse complement strand
TTTTACCGGAAGGATTTTTCCTCCATAGACACAGAAAAATTTACAGCCTCTTCCTACCCGTTTGTTTGACACCCGTCAGTTCTCCCACACACGGAAACTACAATCGGACAGTGAAATTCCCACTGTCCGATTGCCCGTGGTACGATACCCCGGTACGTAATATGTTAACATGTAAACTTATGATAGAACCAGATTTACAAACTCAAATGGCAGACTACAAACGTATATCTATGGAAGCCCCCTTTTCCGCTTCCCCTGTCTGCTCTGCTTTCCCTTTTTCCCCGTTTTCTGTTTCCTTATCTTCCGTATCCGATTTTTTATCTTTTTTATCCGCTTTTTCTTCCGCTTCAGGGGTTCTCCGCACCGTATCTTCTTCCTGCGCTCCGGCCGCTTCCTGTAAAGTACCGTTCGCCTCTTTCAGTGTTTCCATCTGTTCGGAAGACGCATGTTCCGCCATCGCCTTCACATCCGCAAGTTCTTCCTCTTTCTTTGAAGTATCGCCTCCCGTCGCTGCATCCTGCTTAATTTCCGCTTCCAGTACATTCGCCTTTCCCTCCAGCTTAGCCGCCGCACTTCCTTGAATCTGCGCCCGTTGGGCGGCAGCATCGGCGGAAAGCAGCGCGGCCATTCCGGCACCGCTCTTTCCTTTTCCGCCTTTTCTGCCTTTTCCGCCATTTCCCTTTCCTGCCTTCTCCGTACTGCCGTCGGATGCGGTTTTGCCGGCTGACATTTCCTGCCTCTGCCGGATTTGGTGCTGACGCAGTTCATTTTGCAATTCCGAAATCTGCTTCTGTATTTCCTGACGCTTCTTACTTTTTTCTTCAGCGCCCATTTCCTTGTCGGATGACACTTCCTGCAGTCTTTTCTGTGCGTCCTCAATCTTCCTTTGTAAATCCCTGCTTACGGCATCTCCCTGCTGCCCCATGCCTAATTGCATACTTTGGATTACCTTTCCGCTGCCCGTACCATCAACTTTCATACTGTCCATCCTTTCCTTTTTCCTACATCTTTTTCTGCACTGTATTCTTGTTCTTTTCCGTATCCCCGCAAGCCGCTTCCCGGATTCGGAATATACGTAAATAAGGGTTCTTACCCCATATATCGAATCTTCCTGCCGCATTCTGAAGCGGCATGTCACGAAAGGACTTTTTTCCGTTGTGAAGTCACCCCTCCCCCGTTCCTAAAAGCATCACACTAAGCCGAAATATACTTTTTTCTACTCCGATATCCAATTCTCCCTTGTATTTCTGCGCCACCTTCCTGATGTTGAACAGACCGAAACCATGTCCCGTTCCATCCGGTTTCGCCGTTACCGGAAGACCGCTTTCCGTATCCATGTCCACACTCCCATCCATACGGTTACGGAATTCCATCATATAAATATTTCCCCTTCGGTAAGATTCCACATGGATAAACGGTTTCCGGATGGAAGCCGTATGTTCCATGGCGTTGTTCAGGGCATTATTCAATATAATGCTGAGATCAAACGCATTAATGCCCATTCCTTCCGGATAATGGAAATCGCAGGTAAAAACCATTCCTTTTTTCTCCGCTTCCTCCCGTTTCTCCATCAAAATCACATCCGTAACCGGATTACCGCTCCTGATTCCCGGTTCCGCCCCCCGCAGTTCCTCCATTAACTGCCCGGTATAACGTTTTGCTTCCCCATACTCTTTTCCGGTATACAGCCGCTCCAAAGTCATTACATGATTCCCCATATCATGTTTCATCCCCTGGATATCCCGGTAACGCTTCTCCAGTATAGCAATATGCTTTTTTATATCTTCCATTTGCCCCAGCAAAAACTCTCCCTGCCACTTTTCCTCCTGACTTTTTTTAATTTTTTGGAACAATACAATCATCGCCAACACGGATGCAAAGGAAAAGACATAATACAGCAAAAACAGCCAATGGTATGGCCGGTAAATATCCAACAGATTTTTTCCCGTATCATTCGTGTAAATAACCTCATAGAGTTTCAGCATGTGGTATCCAACCATCCCCGACAGAGAAGGCGTAGAGAGCATCAGCAGTTCCTTTCCCGTCATTTCCCCCCTTTTATACAGATAAAATTTACGGATGACCCAAACCGCCGCAAACATAAGCAGAACGTCCTGTCCCAAATTCAGGAGCATAACAGCCGCAGTCCTTAGAAATGTCATCCATTCGTTATTCAGGGAATACAACAAAACGGGGAAGAACCGGTATATGATATTTTCCGTACAATTGGCTACTGCCGCTGCCATCCAGCGCAGTGAAAAAAAAGTAACGGTCAAAAACAGCTTTTGTCTCCGTCTCTCCCTTTCACACAGCCACATTACCAAAAATGCCGCCAATACCGCCAATCCATAAGCCGTAAAATTACTGACATAAACCGGAATATGTGCCATCAGCATAATCACGGAAAAATATGCCGTTCCCGCAAAAGCAGCATACCTGCGTTTCCCCAGAAATTCCTTTACCATTACATACAGAAAAAACGCTGTTACTCCGTCCATCATGACGTTATGGATTTCCATCAAGGCTTCATAATAAAAAACCATACGTTCTTCGCTCATACCACTCCGCTTCCCCCTTTATTTCGATGATATTTCAAATATTTCCTGACAAATTCCGGATACTTCTGCTTTGCCATCAGCGCCGTCCCGCCTTTCAGCCAAATCATGGATGCATCATACTTTTCCACATATTTAAAATGAACCAGGTATCCCCTGTGGGACCTGAAAAAATCCTCACCCGCCATCTTCTCCAGCGCCCCCAGCCTTCCGTAATATTCCACATCTCCGTCAGTTTTGTGAATGACCACTTTACGGTTGTAAACTTCCGCATATACCACATGTTCCAGCCGGATTTTATTGCTCACCCCGCCGCTTTTAATGACAATGGACTTTTCTTCCCAAACCGATTTCCTCCCCGCCGCCTCCCGGTACTGTCCTGCCGCCCTTTCCAATACTTCTTTCAGTTTTTCCTCCGAAACAGGTTTCACAAGATAATGGAACGCTCCCACGTCAAACGCCAGAAACACATATTCTTCCAAAGCGGTAATAAAAATAAGTATCATTTTTCCATACTTTTCCCTCAGCCTCCTCGCCGTTTCCATACCGTCCATTTCCGGTAGCCGTATATCCAAAAATAAAAGATCCGGCACGGTTTCCCCCGCCAAAAGTTCTTCCCCCGATGCACAGCACATGACATCCGCTTCCGGACAGAACTTTCGGATTTTATCCAAAAACCAATCCCTGATCTCCTTCTCGTCGTCACATATTACAATCTGCATGGTTTTTCCTTTCCCTGCGTTTTCATTTTCCCTTGAAAACAAGATATCCGCCAACACAAATAATATCGGCGGATACCCTGTTTTTCCCGAATGCCATGTTGTGAAATGACCTTTTTCCGGTGTCAAGCATATTTTCCCGTCAGTTATCCCCATCCCTTTGGAATTCCAGCAAATCCCCAGGCTGACAGTCCAGCACATCGCAGATGGCATTTAACGTGGAAAAACGGATTGCACTAACCTTCCCCGTTTTAATATTGGAAAGGTTCACGTTTGCAATACCGACCTTCTGTGCCAATTCGTTCAAAGATATCTTCCGGTCCGCCATCATCCGGTCCAACCTTAAAATTATAGCCATTTTCATTCTCCCTTCCTAAAAGCGTGTTTGAAAATTCATTCCTGATATCTTCCAAAAAACAACTTTCCAACACGCTCTAAAGAGTTTCATCCGACTCCCGCTGGAGTTCACAGCCGTAATCAAAAATCTGGATTACGCACCACAATGCCAAGCTCACTAAAAATCCAACCAACAAACTGGTTTTAAAGGAAAATACAGCAATAAGCACAAACACAATCTTCAGCTCTTTGACCAGCCCAGGCTGAAACGGGGAATAACTTTCACGGAAATCCCGAAATATCCTGCCGATAAAATGAAGCATCACCGCCATGGCCGCCAGCATACCTCCTGCCGCCAGCATATATCCCGACACCACTTCGGACATATGCCTGCCCTGGATTACCGCAGCCGTCAAATCCGATTCCAGCCCGTCATCCCCGTAAATTCCCCCTATCCGTAAAAACCCGTTTTCCGTCGCCCATACCAGCCTGTCATTCATTTCCTCCCCGAACACGACAGCCGCAATTCCCGCCGCGATGCAGACGGCCGCAGCCGCAATAAAAAACACCTTCATAATATTTGCCACGGTAAGCACCACCTTACTCGTTTTTTGTATCCGTTCGATTTTTGAATTTACTCCGCTCATTTTTCTCCTATCCTTTCTTCTTTTTATGATTTTATGTTTTTTCTGTTTTTCCGTATCCGTTTTTCCAGGCCACATTCTCTCTGCATGCATTTATTTCCTGATACTGGCATCATATACCATCATTTTATGTTTGTCAATATGATTTTAATATTTATCAATATTTTTTTAATGTTTATCATTAAAAACGTATTGCCATGCAAGCACAGAATAAAATGGAAAACCCCAAACCGGCAGGATTGAAATGGGTAAAAGGCTTTAGTATAATGGAAACCATAGAGAATGAACAAAACGGAAAGAGGATACCATGGACAAAACATATGAAAGAATCACAATAAAGGATATTGCCGAACGCTGTGGAGTTACGGCTAATACGGTTTCACGCGCGTTGCGTAATGACACCAAACTGTCAGAAGCTACTCTTAAAAAAGTGCACAGACGACACAGGAAATGGGATATATACGGCTTCTTCCAATCAGTTATACCTGTCTGTTTGCGTTTAACAATCAGATAGCATATCATGCGGTAAATGCGCTGCGCGCTTACGGATACCGGGTGCCGGAGGATATTTCAATCATTGGCTTTGACCATCCTTTCGGCACGGACGAATATATCCGACTCTGCAAAAAAATCGGATGCGAGCCTTACATCTGCACCAACACCGGTACGGGTACAGCGGAGGAAATGAGCGACTGGGTGGAATACTGCAACCCGGAATCAGAGGGACGGTATGCAAAACGGCCAGGTATCTTGCAGCCCGGAGAGCGTAATTTACCGGTTGGAAGGCAAGGAACCAAACTCATACAATGATACGGGGAAAACGGAAGTATTCATTCGAAAAGAGGAGCTTGAAACTTGTAAGGATGGAATAAAGGTCAGGATAGGCCCTCATTCGGTGACTGTGATTCAGATAGGAGCCGTTTGAGTATTGCATTTCATTCCCATTCTGCTATACTATAAGCATAAAAAAGGATGCTCCCGCATCCTATAAGACAAAACAAAAGGGTTGGCGGCAGCGCTGTCTCTCCGACCCAATGAGTGGAACCACAAAAGGCAGCGCAGAAACGAGGAAAACTATGCAAGGAAGAATACATTCACTGGAATCTTTCGGTACGGTGGACGGACCAGGCACGCGTTTTGTGGTATTCGTACAGGGCTGTCCCATGAGGTGCGCTTACTGCCACAATCCCGATACATGGCCCATGGACGGCGGTACCCTTATGGAGCCGGAAGAAATATTTGAACAATACCGGAGAAACGCCGCGTTTTACACAAAAGGCGGCATTACCGTAACCGGCGGGGAACCCCTGATGCAAGTGGATTTCCTGATTGACCTGTTTACCATCGCGAAAAAGGAAAACGTCCATACCTGCATTGACAGCTCAGGCATCGCCTTCAAACCGCAGAACACGGAATGGATTAAAAAGCTGGATCACCTGATGACGCTGACAGATCTCGTCATGTTGGACATCAAGCATATCGACCCCGAAAAACACAAGGAACTTACCGCACAGCCCAACGACGGCATTTTAGCCTTCGCCGCCTACCTGAATGAAAAGCAGGTAGACATGTGGATCCGCCACGTAGTCGTTCCGGGCATTACCGACGATGACAAATACCTCTTTGACTTAGGCTATTTCATCGGGCAGTTTCAAAACCTGAAAGCACTGGACGTACTTCCCTACCATACCATGGGCGAAACCAAATACAAAAAACTGGGAATGGAATACAAACTGGCGGGCGTTCCCGCCATGGATAAAAATAAGGTGGTGGAAAAGAAGAAGGTGATTTTGGACGGTATACGGAAAAGGCGGGGGGAATCGGCACCTGCCATATAGCAGACCAGCCTGAAATGTTGTGTTGAGAGGCGGACGCCCCGCAAAATAATCACTCCCGTGCGTCCGCCCTCCTTTTTGCCATATATTTTATAAAGGTTTCTCTTGTATTTACCCGCGATTTATATTAGAATAGATACAGAGTTTGATAACAATTTATCAATAACATATAAGGAGGATAATTATTATGGCATACGTAATCAGCGATTCTTGCGTAGCATGCGGTGCATGTGAGAGCCAGTGTCCCGTAGGCGCTATCAGCATGGGGGACGGCAAATTTGAAATTGATGCAGACAAATGCATTAGCTGCGGTTCCTGTGCAGGACAGTGTCCGACCGGCGCTATTTCCGAAGAATAATCACATACAGGAAGTAAAAAATACGGAAAAAGCCCTCCATCAAATGATGGAAGGCTTTTTCTTTAACCCGAAGCGGACCGTCTTCTTTTTTTCCTCTTTCGCCCTTTTTCCCTTTTTGCTGCTGTAACTGCGGATCAGCTCGTCCAATGCCTTGTAATGTTCTTCCTCTTTCCTCATGCGTTCATCTTCCCGCTCCTGCGTCCTTTCTTCCTGCATCAGGAACTGGTAATCCATCTCTTTTAGCAGACATTGCTTGATATCTTCGCACAGCTCGCGGTTATTTTCCCTTACCGCCTCGGCAATCATATGCTGCAATAATAACTGGAGTCTCGCATTCTTTTCCTCCCTGCTTTCCTCCCTTACTTCCGCAATGTCCCTTTTCCTGATAATTTCAATCATATGACGCTCCTGTTCACTGATGATATGTCCGTCTGCCGCCCTGTTTGTTACCGCTGCTTCTGCTCCCATGTTTTCTTCCATCCTTTCTTCCTTTGCTCCTGCTTCCCCGTTTCTTCCTTCCGCAAATTCCTCTGCGCCGGTGCCTCCTGTCATCCTGCCGTCCCACGGCTCCAGCCTGCCATTCTTTAAGATTACGCGTATTGCCTTCAACTGCAGTCCCTGTTCCTTCAAAACCTTAATCTCACGGAACCGGTCCAAATCCTCCTGTGTATAATAGCGGTGTCCTAATTCGTTCCGCTTAATGGGAATTTCCAGTTCATCCTCCCAGTAACGGAGTACATGGGATTCCACCTCCACTTTTTTCGCCGCATCCGAAATTAAATACCGTGTCTGCTCCATTGCTTTTCTCCTCTCCTTCCTGCTGTGTCTTGTCGACTGGTGTCGTATTTTGTATGTCTTATATGTAAAAAGAGGACAGCGCCTTACGCTTGTCCTCTTAAGTAATTTCTTTTGACCGTTTATTTTTTCATATTCGCGAACTTCGTGTATTCCGGCAGCCATACCAGTTCTATAGTACCGATGGGACCGTTCCTCTGCTTTGCCACAATGATTTCCGCAATTCCTTTCTTTTCCGTATCCTTGTTATAGTAATCGTCACGGTATATGAACATCACCACATCGGCATCCTGCTCGATGGCGCCGGATTCACGCAAATCCGAAAGCATGGGACGGTGGTCGGGGCGCTGCTCCACGGCACGGCTCAACTGTGACAGGGCAAGGACCGGAACACCCAGCTCCCTCGCCAATGCCTTTAAGGAACGGGAAATATCGGAAATTTCCTGCTGTCTGGAATCGTTTCTTCCCCCGCCGCTTCCCGACATTAACTGTAAATAATCGATAATAATCATCTTTAAATCGCTGTCCAACTTATATTTCCTGCATTTGGAACGCATCTCCGAAATCGTGATGCCCGGCGTATCATCAATAATCAGGTTGGATTTTCCAATAATACCCGCTGTTTCAATTAATTTTTCCCAGTCATTGTCCGACAGATTTCCGGTACGCAGCTTTTGGGCATCCACCTTGGACTCCAATGAAAACAGACGGTTGACCAACTGTTCCTTCGACATTTCCAAACTGAATATGGCGACGGTCTGGTTTAACTTAAACGCCACATGCTGGGCAATGTTTAATACAAATGCCGTCTTGCCCATGGACGGTCTGGCCGCAATCAGGACCAAATCCGAAGGCTGCATCCCCGCCGTGCGGTAATCCAAATCAATAAAACCCGTGGCAATCCCGGTCACGTTCCCTTTATTCTTGGAAGCCCGTTCAATCTGGTCCATGGCATTCATGACAATCTGACGGATTGGAACGTACTCCCCGGTATTCCTCCGCTGTATCAGGTTAAATACCCTTTTTTCGGTATCTTCCAATATGGATTCCAAACTTTCCCTGCCTACATAACAGGTATTCGCAATTTCCTCGTTCAGCTTGATTAACCGCCGCAATACCGCTTTTTCCGCAACGATATCCGCATAATATTTTATGTTTGCCGAAGTCGGTACCGCGGTTATCAGGTCCCTGATAAATTCCAGGCTGTTTACCTCCGGCGGCACATCCTTTTCCTTCAGGCGGTCCTGTAACGTGACCAAATCCACCGGCTTTCCCTCGTCATTCAATTCCACCATCGCTTCAAACAAAGTCCCGCACTGTTTGCTGTAAAAATCTTCGGACGTAACAATCTCAGATGCCACCACAATGGCTTCCCTATCCATAATCATCGCGCCGATGACCGATTGCTCCGCCTCCATACTGTGCGGGAGTATCCGTTTGAGCAGCGCTTCTTCCATTTCCGCCAAGTTTCTCTCCCCGCCTTATCCGTGATGTTCCAAAAATACGGTTCTTACTACGCTTCCTGCACTTTTACTCTCAGCTTTCCCGATACCTTCGGATGCAGCTTTACCGTTACCTCATAAATCCCCAGATTCTTAATGGTTTCCGTAAGCTGGATTTTCTTCTTGTCAATTTCCATACCGCACTGCGCTTTTGCCGCTTCCGCAATTTCCTTGGAAGATACGGAGCCGAATGTCCTCCCGCCTTCGCCGGACTTAATGGATACGACCACTTCCTTGCTTTCCATCTCGGCGGCAAATGCCTGCGCCGCTTCCAACTGCTCTTTGGCTATTTTCTCCTCATTTGCCTTCCGCAGTTTTAAATCGTTCATATTCTTATTGTTGGCTTCTATCCCCAGCTTCTTTGGCAATACATAGTTCCTCGCATAACCGTCGCTGACGTCCACAACCTGTCCTTTTTTTCCAAGACTTTTCACGTCTTCCAATAAAATCACTTTCATGTTTGTTTTCCTGCCTTTCTCTTATGCTGACCACATTGCATTCCTTCCTGCGTATCCGGTTACACCATCTGCAATGCAGCGTTGACTAAATTTTTCTTTCCTAAATTCCTCTTTCCTAAATTCTTCTTTCCTAAATTCTTCTTTCCTAAATTCTTCTTTCCTAAATTTCCCCTTCTTCTATCATCGTATCCAGCGTGCGCTTGATAATGCCAATCCCTTCCGCCAGTGACGTGTCTTCCATTTGGCAGCCTGCGGTATTCATGTGCCCGCCTCCGCCCAGCCGCTCCATGACAAGCTGCACGTTTACCTCGTCGATGGACCGGGCGCTGACATAAATCAGGTTTTGGTATTCGGTCAGGATAAAGCTCGCCTTAATCCCTTTGATGTTTAACAGCTCGTTTGCCGCCTGCGCCCCCACCACCGTGGGACTTTGGATATCGTCACTGGTACAGACGGATATGGCATAGGCATTGCGGTAAATCTCCGCCTGGCTGACTGCATCCGCCTTCGCCTTGTACTCCGCCGCTTCCTCACGGACCAGCTTGTGCACCCTCGTGACATCCGCCCCGTTCCTTCTTAGGAACGCCGCCGCTTCAAAAGTACGGACGCCCGTTTTCGTCATAAAATTATTGGTGTCTATCATGATTCCCGAATACATACAGTCGGCTTCCATGGATTTAATCTTTATGTTTTCCCCGATATACTGCAAAATCTCCGACACCATTTCACAGGTGGAAGACGCATACGCTTCCACATAAGAAAGGGTGGCATTCTCTATGACTTCCGTTCCCTGCCTGTGGTGGTCGAACACCACTATGGATTTGCACAAACGCAGCAGTTCCGGGCAATCCGTAATGCTTGGCTTATTCACGTCCACCACAACCAAAACCGCGTTGTTCCCCACCATTTCCACCGCTTGCTGGCTGTTTATGATTAAGTCCTCATCATAATCCGGATTATCACGGAACATATCCACAAAAGGCTGTAAAGAGACCGGCGCATCGCTTAAAACAATGTGCACCTTCCTCTCCAGCGTGGCTGCAATGCGCGCAATCCCCACCGCCGCCCCGAAACTGTCAATATCCGCATTCCTGTGCCCCATGACAAGCACCTTGTCTTTCACGGAAATGATTTCCTTCAGCGCATGTGCCTTCACCCGTGCCTTCACGCGGGTACTTTTCTCCACCTGCTGGCTTTTCCCACCGTAATACACCGTATTGTGCGGCGTCTTCACCACCGCCTGGTCTCCGCCCCTGCCCAATGCCAAATCGATGGCATTTCTGGCAAACTCATAATTCTGCGCATAACTCAGCCCGTCCAAACCGACGCCCACACTGATGGTCACTGCCATTTCATTGCCGATATTCACGGTCTTGACGTCTTCCAGCAAATCAAAACGGCTCTCCTGCAAAAAGGCAATCGCCTTTTTCCTCATGATAATCAGGAACTTGTCCTTCTCAATCTTTTTACAGATACCGTCCAGCCCCGCAATATATTTATTCACCTTACGGTCAATCAGCGCGATAAGCAGGGAACGCCGGACTTCTTCCACGCTTTCGAGCGCTTCCTCATAATTGTCAATATAAATCATGCCCACCGCAAGGCTTTGGTCATCCACTTCCTGCAGCGCAATCTTAAGGGCAGTCTCGTCAAACAAATACATGGCAATCAAATAGCCGTCATAATCCTTGTCCTCAATGATATCGCTGTTCAACGCCATTTCCTTTAAGGAAATTTTTTTCATCTTCGCCACATAATCGTTGTCCTCAAAGCTGACGCTCATCTCCACTTCATCCACGTCCCCCGGAAGTTTCTCTCTCGTGATAACCGGAAAGAGGGACGTAATGGATTTCCGGTAGCCTTTTTCCTTATGTACCGCCTTTTCAAACGCAATGTTGGTCCAAATAATTTTTCCCGCTTCATCCAGCAGCGCATGGGGCAGGTCCAAATCCCGCAGCAGCCTGCGCTGTATCTGTCCGTACTGGGTGGCAAAACTGATTAACTCGTTCATGATGATGGGTTTGTTGTACAACAAAAGCGATATGACGATGGCAAAATAAAACACCACGAAACATGTCAGAATCAACCCCGCCCTGTAATCAATGACATATATCCCAAGATTTACCAATACCAGCAAGACGCCTAAATAAACGGACGTCTGCAGATATTTCTTCAACCTGCCTTTTAACTTAATGCTGTTCTTCATACGTTAACCTCTGTATTCCTGTCCTGCACCGTCTTCCGGCGCCGACATCCCTTCCGCCCGCCGCACAGGACGGGGCTTAAAAATACACCGCTTATAGTATATCATTTTTTTTCACGAAGTTCCACAACATTATCCATTCATTTTCAGCCCTTTTCGACATTTTTCATCCCCTACGGCTAAAATGCCATGCAATAGTTCCCTTAAGGCGTGTCATTTTTTGTCACTTTTATCAGATAACAAACGTGTATATAATAAAGAATACAAACGAAAGGAGGACACCGAATGTGGTACCCGACAAAAAAGATAATGAGGAAGCCATTAAAAATGTCCTGACAACTTACGGGAACCTGCTTTACCGCACGGCGTACATTTTCCTCGGAAACCCCCACGACGTACAGGATATCTTACAGGAAACGCTGATCAAATATATGGAAAAAGCGCCTGTCTTCCGGGAAAAAGAACACGAAAAAGCATGGCTCCTAAAAGTCACATCCAATTTATGCAGGGATTTCCTGCGTTTCCACAGACGCCATGCCTGCGTAAACCTGGACGACTTGGAAAACCTTCCCGTCCCGCCTGACCAACGGGATTTCATCCGGGAAATCACCGCCCTGCCCGCCAAATGGAAAAGCGTCCTGCTGCTGCATTATGTAGAAGGCTATTCCATAAAGGAAACGGCAAAAATAACCGGTTTAACGGAAAATGCGGTAAAGAAACGCCTGCAAAGGGGCAGGGACGCACTGAAAAAGCAATTAACGGAAAGCGAGGGACTCTATGAACAATACCAATAACGATTTAACGGAAACCACAACCATGGAAGAATTAAAGGTAGTGTCAAGTAATCTATGAAAAACTGAGCCGAAAAAAAATAGGCTCAA
>CAJUMD010000100.1 GCA_910587275.1 uncultured Kineothrix sp. | reverse complement strand
TTTCTGACGAGGCTCGGTACGACGGACTCTATGCAGTATGCACAGACCTTTTGGACGATGAGGTCAGTGATATCCTGAAAGTCAGTGAGGGCAGATGGCAGATAGAGGAATGTTTCCGGATCATGAAAACAGATTTTTCCGCAAGACCTGTTTATTTACAGGATGAAAACCGGATCAAAGCACATTTCCTGATTTGTTTTCTCGCATTAACGCTCTACCGTTTTCTTGAGAAAAAACTGGAATATAAGTATACCTGCGGAGAAATATTAGATACACTAAAAGCAATAAACTTCGCTGAAATACAGGAACAGGGATTTATCCCGCTATACAGGCGGGAGCTTATCACGGATGCGCTCCATGAAGTCTGTGGTTTCCGAACGGATTATCAATTCATAACCAAAAGCGATATGAGAACCATTCAGAAAAAAAGTAAAGGAAAAGAATAAATTACTATACTTCGTAACAACGATAAAAATCGCTGTAACCCAGAAAATACAAGGGATACAGCGATTTTTTAACCTACTAACTGTCAAAGACAGGATTATACTATGTGTGGCTGTCAACTTCAAACAAAATTGAAAATACTATTTGTCAATCAGGAAAGATATATGTGATGTGTGGGATTCCGTAGCCTGTTATGCACATTTCCATTGAATTTTCCTTAATCTCCCTTTGCCCTATTATTAGCAATCATCATCTGCCCTGGCCGTTCTCTCTGCTCCTTGCCTAGTCCTGCCTTATACAGTTAAAGTTTTTATCTACGAAGCCCTTCTTCTGTAAAAGTTCTTTTTAATGCCTTCTCTGTCGGAAATACAGAGCCTATCAAAACAGCAATTTGAATAAATGTCAAAATCAAGCCGACAATTCCGATAGCATTATCTGAAGCTCCGTAAAATGGAAGATGGATAATAATTGACGGAACTAAAATAATCCAGCCAATTCTCCACCAAAGTTTTCCACTGTAATGATGAGCAAAAAGCCATGTATCCATATTCTTCTTAGAACGGGAGGTTCTATATCCAATCAGAGAATTTATCTTTGGCGGATTTTTCCTCTGCTGTCGAACACATGAAATTTTTCTGTATCGTCTTTTACTAAAAGATTGATAAGATCAGTATAGAAATGCTTTTCGCGTGCGATAAAGAAGCAAACACCCCATTCGGGGCATTTGCCTCTCGCGGCATTTACAAATACCGTTCCACGATATCCTGCATGTCCTTCCACTTGTCCTCCATATCCTTCACCATGCAAAACTGTGTCCTGCAGCGGTCCAGATTATGTTCCGGGTAGTTGACTTTGAAATAATGGTCCCCCTCCAGGTAATCCGTCAGGAAACGCATACCGCATTCCAGCGTCATGATTTTAGCGCCCATCGGCAGCATTCGGATTTCCTTTTCCGTCAGCGAACCTTCACAGCCTTCGGTAAACCCTTTGGTATACAGGGCGAAAAGTTCCAAATCACAGGAAATTTTCGATAAATCCTTTTCGTCCTCCGCACCCGTATTTGCCCCAAAACGTATGGAATCCCCATAATCATAAAGCGCGGAACCGGGCATCACCGTATCCAAATCAATGACGCAGATACCTTTCCCCGTTTCATTGTCCATCATAATATTATTCAGCTTTGTATCATTATGCGTTACGCGCAGGGGCAGTTCCCCCGATGCCAGCATACCACACAGTATACCGCACTCCCCGGCACGCTCCAGCACGAAATTTATTTCTTCCTGCACGCCTGCCGCCCTGCCGCATACATCCTTTTCCACTGCCGCCCGGAACTTTTCCAGCCGGTCTGCCGTATTGTGGAAATCCGGTATCGTCTCATGCAGGCTCGCCGCCGGATAATCCTCCAGCAGTTTTTGGAAATGCCCGAAAGCTACCGCACTTTCATAAAAATCTTCCTGCTTTTCCACCGCATCATAACTGGTAGCGCCTTCCACATACAAGCACATCCGCCAATAAGTACCGTCTTCCAGTTTACAGTAAGATTCGCCGGTATGGGTATGGATGACATTTAATGCTTCCCGTTCCGGATTTCCGCCGTTTTCACGGATTTTCCTTTGCAGGAACGATGTCACACCCACCACATTCTCCATCAGCCCTTTGGGATCTTTAAAAATCTCATGGTTCATTCTTTGGAGAATGTATTTCTTTTCCCTATCCCCGGCACGGCAGGTCAGGAGAAAAGTATCGTTAATATGTCCGCTGCCATAAGGCACAACCTGCTCTTTTTCCCCGTCCAGCCGGAACTTCCCCGCAATCTGCATTAACTCCGCTTTTTCTTTTCCCATACTGTCACCTTATCCTTTCACACCGCCCCGTACAGCGCATCGCCCGCATGGCATTGATGATGGCGATGACCGCCACCCCCACGTCGGCAAACACCGCCGCCCACATGGAAGCCATACCTGCCGCGGCGAGCAGCAGCACCAGCACTTTTACGCCGATGGCAAACACGATGTTCTGCCTTACGATTCCAAGGGTCTTTTTTGATATTTGGATGGCACGGGCGATTTTGGACGGTTCATCGGTCATGATTACCACGTCCGCCGCCTCGATTGCCGCATCGGAACCGAGACCGCCCATCGCCACGCCGATATCCGCCCTTGCCAACACGGGCGCATCATTGATGCCGTCACCCACGAATATCAGTCTGCCTTTTTCCGATTTTGATGCAAGCAGCCGTTCCACCCGGTCCACCTTATCCGCCGGAAGCAGCTCCGCATATACCTCGGGTATTCCGAGGCGTCCTGCCACGTCTTCGGCGGTACGCTTCCTGTCCCCGGTCAGCATAACGATTTTTTTCATCCCCGCTGCCTTAAATCCGTCCACCGCTTTCTTTGCATCGTCTTTCACCTCGTCCGCAATCACGATGTAACCCAGGTACCGGTCTTCTTCCGCCACATGCACCACCGTCCCGATTTCCTCCGAAACGGACGGTTTAATCCCCTGGCGTTCCATCAGCCTGTCATTTCCGACATACACCCTTTTCCCATCGATAACCGCACAGACTCCGTGACCCGCGATTTCCTCCACATCCCCCATCCGCGCCCGGTCCGTCTCCTCCCCGTACGCTTCATAGGCTTTCTTAAGGGATACGGAAATGGGATGGTTGGAATAGCTTTCCGCATATGCCGCTTTTCCCAACAGTTCCCGTTCACCAATCCCCTCTGCCGGAACCAGCTTAGTGACCGCAAAACTTCCTTTGGTCAGCGTCCCCGTCTTATCCATCACCACCATCTCCGCACCGGCAAGCGCTTCCAGATAATTGCTTCCCTTAATCAGAATCCCTGCCCTGCCGGCGCCGCCAAGTCCCCCGAAGAAACTGAGGGGAATGCTGATAACCAGGGCACAGGGACAGGAAATAACCAGGAAGCTCAGCGCACGGTAAATCCATTCCTGCCAGCCGCCGCCTGCCGCCAAAGGCGGAACCACTGCCAAAAGCACCGCACAGCCAACCACAACGGGTGTATAGTATCTCGCAAATTTCGTAATGAAATGTTCCGCTTCCGATTTTTTGCTGCTTGCATTTTCCACCAAATCCAAAATCTTTGCCACGGTGGATTCCCCAAACTTTTTCTCCACTTCCACTTCCAGTACGCCGGACAGGTTCACGCAGCCGCTGATAACGCCGTCCCCTTCCTCCACGTCGCGGGGCAGGCTCTCTCCTGTCAGTGCCATGGTATCCAGCGTGGAAGCCCCCTTGCGGACTACACCGTCCAAAGGAATCCGTTCGCCGGGCTTTATGAGAATCCGTTCACCGATTTCCACTTCCTCCGGTCCGACTTCCACCGTTTCCCCGCCGCGTATAACGTTGGCGCTGTCAGGACGGATATCCATCAGCGACGCAATGGATTTCCTCGACTGGTTCACCGCATAAGACTGGAAACATTCCCCGACCTGGTAAAAAAGCATCACCGCCACCGCTTCCGGGTAATCCCCCACGAAAAACGCCCCCACCGTGGCAACCGTCATAAGGAAATTCTCGTCAAATACCTGACCGTGCCCGATGTTCTTCACCGCATTTTTCACCACGTCGCCGCCGATAGCAAAGTAAGCGGCAAGAAACAGGGCGAATTCCAAATATCCGTTGATTCCGGACACCAAACCGGAAAGCAGCACCGCCGCCGCATAAACCGCCGCACCGGCACCCACCCTCTTAATCCTTCTTTTTAATTTCCTGCTCATCTCATCCACCTTCCGTATTACGCCCAATGTCCCCCCCGGTTTCCCCGAAACGTTTTCCAATGCCCCGCAGGGAAAGCCGCCGTTATTTCTCCACGACTTCCACATCCGGCTCGAATTTCTTCACTGTCTTTTTGATTTCCTTCGTAATCTTATCCGCCCGCGCATCCTCCACTTCCACTACCAGCTTTTGCGTAAGGAACGTTACCGTACTGCCCGTCACGCCTTCCAGTTTCGCCACTGCCGCCTCGATTTCCGCCGCGCAGTGGGCACAATCCAAATCTTCCAAAATATACGTTTTCTTCATATCCTTTTCCTCCTGTCTCTCCTGTTCCTTTCCTTAACTGTCCCATTATGGAAACGGCATCATCCGCCGTCTTCCTCGATGTGGTCCAAGCCCTGGCTTAAAATCGTTTTAATATGCCCGTCCGCCAGGGAATAGAATACGGTCTTCCCATCGCGGCGGTTCCTTACCAAATCCATCTGCTTTAACGTACGCAACTGGTGGGATATCGCCGACTGGGTCATATTCAGAATTCCGGCCAAATCGCACACGCACATCTCGGAACACATCAGCACATATAACATTTTAATCCGCGTGGAATCCGCAAACACCTTAAAAAAATCCGCCAAATCATACAGTTTATCTTCCTCCGGCATCTGCTCATTCACCTTTGCCACGATATCCTCATGCACATGGATGTATTCACAGCGCTCCACCGGTTCTTCTTCCCGTTGTTTCATCTGACTCACCACTCCTTTCCGTCCTTTATATGAATAACTGTTCACATGTTCATTGTATCATTCTTCTGTCATATGTCAACCGTAAAATTTCATTTCCGTAACAGATTTCCATACGTTATTGTATTTTTCGTTTGGGTATAGTATCATAAACCACACATCCACAGAAAGGAAGAAAAGCGACATGAAGGAACAAAGCAAACTGCTTACCATCGGACAATTCGCAGCCCTCCACGGCATTAACAAAAAGACGCTGATGTGGTATGACGAAACCGGTCTTTTCAAACCTGCCGCAATCAATCCCGAAAACGGATACCGCTGCTACACCTACCGCCAAAGCCCCCTCCTGGAAACCATTCTGCTGCTGCGCGAACTGGACGTATCCATTAACGAAATCCGGGAATTTATGAAAAACCGTTCCGCCGGAAACATGAAATGCCTTTTGGATGAAAAAATCACGGAACTGGACCAAAACATCCTGCACCTTCAGGCAGTCCGCAAAACACTGTGCAACCACCGCCAGAATATGGAAACCCTGCTGCATATGGATTTGGAGGAAATCAGCATCGTGGATAAAGAAGAACGCTGTCTGGTAACGGTGGACATCGGTAAAGACGTTACCTTTGAGGAAGAAGTGGAAATGATTACCGCCGAAACCGCCAAGTACCGGCTGGGGCGCCTGCATGACGCTTCCTACGGCTCCATGATTCCCGTTGGCAGTCTGCAGGACGGCAGCTTCGACAATTATACCAAACTGTTTATTGAAATCCCAATCCAAATCCCTTTTCTGCCGCAGCAAAAAGGGCTGCACCTGCAGCCCAAAGGAAAATACCTGCGCGCTTTCCACAAAGGCGGCTGGGACAGGCTTCCCCTGCGTTACCGGCAGATTTTGAATTACGCCGGCAGACAGGGACTGGTGTTGTCCGGTTTTTCCTATGAAAAAGGAATTAACGAAACGGTCATCGACCGGATGGAGGATTACATCCTCCAAATCGAAATCCCGGTTTCCGGAAACGGATAACCGGGCTATGTGCAAACGGGCAGGGGAAACATGTTTCCCCTGCCCGCTGCCGTATCCTACTCTGAAAAAGTAAACTGTTCCAACATCTCCTGCAGGTTTGCCGAATGTGCCGCCAGTTCCTCGCTGGTCGCCGAAGTCTCCTGTGCTGCCGCCGAATTGCTTTCGATGACGCCGGATATTACTTCCACGCTGTTGTTAATCTCACGCACTGCCGCCGCCTGGTTCTCACAGTCCTCCTTTACCGTGCCGTTTAACTCCACTACCTTGATAATCCCGCCGTTCACCGCGGCAAATGCTTCCGCCGTGGACTTCGCGATTTCATTTCCGCTCTCCACCTGTGCGATGGACTTTTGAATCAGGTCCCTTGTATTCGTTGCGGCATCCGCCGACTGGGTCGCCAGTTTCCCGATTTCCCCTGCCACAACGGCAAATCCTTTTCCGGCTTCCCCTGCCCTCGCCGCTTCTATGGAAGCGTTGAGCGCCAAAAGATTGGTCTGCTCCGCAATCTCCTCAATGCTGCTGATAATCGTCTCGATTTCATTGGACGTATTGGAAATCACCTGCATTTCCTTCATCATACGGTCCATTTGGTCGTTGCCGTTTTCCGCCTGGCGTTTTACGTCATTGGCATAATTGCTGGCTTCCCCTGCACGTTTTGCGCCGTTTTCCGCCTTTTCCTCCATGTCCTTTATCATGGAAAGGATGCCCGCCACGCTCCCTGTCTGCCGGGAAGACCCCTCCGCCAGCGCCTGTGCCGATACCGCCATCTGCTCGGAGGCGGAGCTTACCTGCACTGCGGAAGTCTGTATATTGGAAAGCGCCGAACCCAGCTTATGTTTAATTTCCGACATGGATACCAAAATCAGGTTAAAATCCCCCTGGTATTTATCCTTTATGCGGGAAGTTACATCAAAATTCCCTCTGCCCATTTTCGCCAAAATCTCATTTTCATCTTTAATGATGTCTTCCAGGTTCCCCATAAATTCCCTGATATCGTCCGAAAGCTCACCGAATTCATCCCTGGAACGGTAGGTCAGTTCCGCGTCCAGATTCCCTCCCTGCAATTCCTTTAATGCAACCCGTATTTTCTGCAAAGCATTTACAATGACCAGGCGGATTCCCGTGGATATCATTCCGCCCACAATGACTGCCCCTACCGCAAACGCAATCATGAGAACCATGGCAAATAAGTAAGTCGTATAAATCTCATTTGCGCTTTTCTGGCTTTGCTCCACATTGTACTGGACCATTTCCTTCATCTTTGTATCCAGCTCACCGAACGCCGCCTGTCCCTGCCCCTCTAACAGGTCCTGTGCCTCTGCGCCATTGCCGCCCCTGCTCATCTCTACCACCGTTTTTGTTGCCGTAAGATAGGCATTCCATGCATCTTTTGCTGCCGACAGGTAATCCCGTCCGGCATTATTATGGATATAGCCCTCATACAATACCATATCCGACTCCATTTCTGCAGCCAGGTCAGCCATTTTATCTTCGTACTTCTTCCATTCCCCATCGGAAGCGGACAACACATGGGCATACTGTACCCTTTGGTAATCCAGCGCTACGGCATCCATATCCTGTGCCAACATCACGGAAGGCATCCATCGTTTCGATACCACGTTCGCCTGGCTGCTCACCATCCAAAGCCCCAGCGCCCCGAATACCGCAATCATAATCATGCCGCCGATAAATGTCCTCGACAAAACGGTCAGTTTCCTCCTGACCGGCAGATCCTTTAACTTTTTCACCGCCGAACTTTCCGATTCCTCCATCCGCACCGCTGCGGCTTCCCTGACCTTCGCATCCATCTCCTTTACTTTTCCGTCAATTTCCCGTGCCTTTTCATCTATCTCCTTCGCCTTCATTTCCGTCTTCCTCTCTTTTAATACTTTATCCTCCGCATTTACTATAACACCTTTCCGCCGCGGAAGTCAATCCGCACCCCCGTGTACAAAGCCATACCCTCGGGATTTTCGCACACTGTATGTGCGAAAACACCTCGAAGCCGGCATGGTATGAACAGTAGCCATCACGTTACTGTTCACTCCGTGCCCGGCAATACCCCGGAACACCGCACAGGCAGCCGTAAATCCGTCAGTGCAGGAAATCCTGCGGATACAGCCCCCGCTCTTTCATCTCCCGTACCGCTGCCGCCACCTGTTCCTTATCTTCCTTATAAGTCACCCCGTACCAGCGGTCGGCGGACTTTAAGACGGTTACGTTTGCCTTCCCCTCCCGGATCAGTCCATCTACCACACTGGGCAGGAAATATTCACACTTCTGCGGATTCTCCGCAAGCCCTTTTTGCAGGAACGGCTCCAGTCCGGCTTCCAGCTCCTTCATAAACCCTGCCGTAAAACCCCACATATTCATTGAAACCGTGCTTCCGGCCCCAATGACATGCCAGCTCGCACCATCATCCTCGGTATACGCCGTATCCGCACCCTTCTTTTCTATATGGGTCCGCTCCGTAATCCCCAGCAGATGCCCGGAGGCATCCGTCCGGCACACGCCCCGTGCCACATGCCCGTTTTCCGTCAGCGTATTTTCGATGAAATACCCAATCATGGCATATTCCTGTTTTTCCCCGTCTTCATGGGTTGTCAGGTAATCATAAATCTGTGAAAATGCGCTTTTGCCGTAATAATCATCCGCATTGATGACCGCAAAAGGACCGGTTAACAGCTTCCGGCAGCTCAGTACCGCATGACCGGTTCCCCAGGGTTTCACCCTTCCCTCCGGCACCCGGTATCCCGGCGGAATGTCCGCAATGTCCTGGAACGCATACTCCACCTGCATGTGTTTTGCAACCCTGTCCCCTACCGCATCCTTAAAATCCTTTTCGTTTTCCTTCTTAATGACGAAAATAACCTTTTCAAAACCGGCTTCCATCGCATCATACAGGGAAAAATCCATAATAATATGTCCTTCCCCGTCCACGGGATCAATCTGCTTTAATCCCCCGTAACGGCTTCCCATCCCCGCCGCCATAATGACCAATACTGGCTTTTGCATCCGCGTTTCCTCCTTTTCACCTTCTGTACGGCTTTTCGTACCCGCTGCCGTCCCATATCTTTTTCCAGCTTCCCTGTTTTCCGTAAATCCATATTCCATCGGTTGGAAATGCTGTTTTTATCATTATTTTTGAATATATTATTTTTTTAATCCATTCATTCTTAAAATATATGCTTTCTTTTTTCCCCCATATCCTATATACTTTTACCTAAGTGACAGAAAGAAATAAGAAATAGGAAAAAGAAATAGGAATATAAACAAACAGGAAAAACCATTTTCACGCAAACGGAAAGGCCCCCCATGATATATAAGAACCTTCCCCACGAAAGACAACTGGATATCGAGCGGATTCTTTTCGTGCGCATCCGTGACTACCCGGAAAACCAGGCTTGCACACCGTCTGTCCTAAAGGGGGATTTTTGGGAACTTTTGTATGCCGAAAAAGGTCTTGCGGATATCCGCTTCCCTTCCTCGTCCCACACCCTTTCCAAAACGGAAATCCTGTTCCGCTCCCCTTCGGAAACCCTCTGCATCCATACACAGGCTCCCGTTCCGGTTAAACTGGTATCCGTCGGTTTTACTTTTCCTGCTTCCGTACCGGTCTCCGTCACGGATTTTTTCCAAGGCAGCATCCTGCGCGCCGGCTCCTGGGAACGCCGGCTTCTTGCCCTTACGGTGGCGGAAGCCGCTTCCTGCCATACTGCTTCCCCCTTCGGGGCAGGACAGGCAGCCATGCACTATCTGGAACTGCTGCTGATACAGCTCATCCGCAACTTTGGTACGGACGTCCCTCCCTTTCCCCTCATGCAGCGGCAAGCGGACGACGACGGTTTATTCCGTGATATCGTTGCCTACATGGAGGAAAACATCGCGGCACACCTGACCATTGACCAAATCTGCCGCGACAACCTGATTGGACGCACCCTTTTAAAGAAACTGTTTTCGGACAACACCGGCTGCGGAATCATCGATTATTTTTCCCTTATGAAAATCAATGCCGCCAAACAGCTCATACGCGAAGGCGGCATGAATTTCTCCCAAATCGCGGAACGGCTTGGGTATCATTCCATCCATTATTTTTCCCGCCGGTTTAAGAAAACCACGGGAATGACGCCTACCGAATACGCACAAAGCGTACTGCCCGCCGATGCCGGGGACGGGTGCAGCCGTCCGTAATCCATTTTACCGTTTTTTTCCGGTGAAGTCAACCATTGCGGAAAGTTACTGTCCCACCGCCCCGCCGGTATACAACTGGTAATACTTTCCTTCCTGTGCCAACAATTCTTCATGGGTTCCCCGTTCGATAATCCGTCCCTGCTCCAACACCATGATACAGTCGCTGTTGCGTACCGTGGACAGTCTGTGCGCGATGACAAAAGTCGTCCGCCCGTCCATCAGCCGGTCCATGCCGTCCTGCACGATTTTTTCGGTACGGGTATCGATGGATGAGGTCGCCTCATCCAAAATCAGCACCGGAGGGTCCGCAATGGCTGCTCTTGCAATGGCAAGGAGCTGGCGCTGCCCCTGGCTTAGATTGCCGCCGTCCCCCGTCAGCACCGTATCGTAGCCCTGGGGCAGACGGCAGATAAAACCATGGGCATTTGCCAGCTTTGCCGCCGCATAGACGTCTTCGTCCGTGGCGTCCAGTTTCCCGTAGCGGATGTTTTCCATGACCGTACCGGTAAACAAATGGGTATCCTGCAGTACAATGCCGAGGGAATGGCGCAGGTCTGCCTTTTTTATCTTATTGATATTAATTCCGTCATACCGGATTTTTCCGTCCTGGATATCATAAAAACGGTTAATCAGGTTGGTAATGGTGGTTTTGCCCGCCCCCGTGGAACCCACGAACGCAATCTTCTGCCCCGGCGTGGCATACAGTTTCACGTCATGGAGCACCGTCTTCTCCGGCACATATCCGAAATCCACACCGTCAAACACCACATCCCCCTTTAACTCCGTATAGGTCACGGTTTGGTCCGCCTGATGGGGATGTTTCCACGCCCACATGCCGGTGCGCTCCCCGGCTTCCGCCAGCCTGCCGCCTTCTTTGCGGGCATGTACCAGCGTCACGTATCCTTCGTCCGTTTCCGGTTCCTCATCCAGCAGCCGGAAGATCCGTTCCGCCCCAGCCAATGCCATAACGATACTGTTAAACTGGGTACTGATTTGGTTTACCGGCATATTAAAGCTGCGGTTGAACGTTAAAAAACTGGCAAGTTTCCCCACCGTGAGTCCCGTCCACCCGTTCAGGGCGAGCACGCCGCCCACCATGGCGCAGAGCACATAGCTCATGTTTCCCAACTGCGCATTGATGGGACCCAGCACATTGGCGTAACGGTTGGCGAGGTTCGCGCTTTCAAAAAGTTCGTCGTTCCTGCGCCTGAATTCACCAAGCACCGCTTCTTCCCGGCAGAATACCTTCACGACTTTCTGCCCGTTCATCATTTCTTCGATATAACCGTTTAAATTTCCCAGGGCGCGCTGCTGCCCCACAAAATTGCTGCCGGACAGTCCCGCTGCCTTGCCGCTGGCAAACATCATCACCGCCACCATCACCAATGTTACCACCGTCAGCGGGATGCTGAGCACCACCATGCCTGCCAGCACACTGACAATGGTAATCGCGCTGTTGATGAGCTGCGGTATGGACTGGCTCACCATTTGGCGCAGCGTGTCGGTGTCGTTGGTATACAAAGACATGATGTCCCCATGGGGATGGCTGTCAAAATACCGGATGGGAAGGCTTTCCATATGCACGAACATGGCATCCCGGAAATTCCGCAGCATCCCCTGCGTAATCACTACCATTATCCTCGTCTGTGCGTAAGAAGCAGCCACACCCACCCCGTAAAAACATGCCACCCTCGTAATGGCAGCCAAAAGTCCCGAAAAATCCGGCTCCTGCTGTCCGATCAAAGGAACAATGTAGTCGTCAATCAGCGTCCGCGTGAACATCGTTCCCTGCACGCTGGCAAGGACGGACACAACAATACAGACGACCACGACGATCCCTGCCGCCCAGTAATCCTTTAAAACAAATTTCATCAGACGTTTGAACAATCCCACCGGATTCTCCAGCTTCGGTCTTGGTCCCCTCTGTGGTCTTGGCATCCTACATTCCTCCTTTCTCGTCAAAGTCCCCGCCGCCGGACATCTGCTGCTCATGGACTTCGCGGTAAATTCCGTTATGCGCCAGCAGATAATCCGGCGTATCAAAAGCATCCACCCTGCCGTTTTCCATCACAATCACACGGTCCGCATGTTCGATGCTGGAAATGCGCTGCGCAATGATGATTTTTGTGGTATCCGGTATTTCCTGCGCAAATGCCCTGCGTATTTTCGCATCCGTGGCGGTATCCACGGCACTGGTGCTGTCGTCCAGGATGAGTATCTTCGGTTTTTTTAACAATGCCCGCGCGATGCAGAGCCGCTGCTTCTGCCCGCCGGAAACGTTGGTGCCTCCCTGCTCTATGTAGGTATCATAACCGTCCGGCAGTTTTTCGATAAATTCATCCGCACAGGCAAGCCGGCACGCCCTTTTGCATTCTTCTTCCGTGGCATCCGCATCCCCCCACCGTAAATTGTCCAAAATGGTTCCAGAAAACAGCACGTTTTTCTGCAGCACCACCGAAACTTCATTGCGGAGCGTCCCGATATCATACGCACGCACGTCCGTGCCGCCTACCTGTACGCTTCCCCCGCTCACGTCGTATAAACGGCTGATGAGATTCACAAGGCTGGT
>CAJUMD010000099.1:6879-13116 GCA_910587275.1 uncultured Kineothrix sp. | reverse complement strand
CTTTCCCTACACGACGCTCTTCCGATCTGCTGGTGAAAGGGGCTTCCAAAGGGGAAGGGCTTGGAAACCAGTTTTTAAGCAACATCCGTGAGGTGGACGCCATTGTCCATGTGGTGCGTTGTTTTGAGGATTCCAATGTGGTGCATGTGGACGGAAGCGTCAATCCCTTGAGGGATATTGAGACGATTAACCTGGAGCTGATTTTTTCCGATTTGGAAATTTTGGAGCGGAGAATCGCGAAAACCGCCAAAGGGGCAAGGATGGACAAGACCATGGCAAAAGAACTTGCCCTGTTGGAGCGCCTTAAGGCGCATTTGGAGGACGGGAAACTGGCGATGGGGTTTGAAACGGAGGATGAGGACGAGCTGGTTTTACTGGCTTCCTACAATCTGCTGACATACAAACCGGTTATTTTTGCCGCGAATGTGGCGGAAGAAGACCTGGCGAATGACGGGGCGGAGAATGCGGGCGTTGGTAAGGTGCGGGAATTTGCGGAAGGGAACGGCAGCGGTGTTTTTGTCATCTGTGCGCAGATTGAGCAGGAAATCGCGGAGCTGGACGATGATGAAAAGGCGATGTTCTTAGAGGATCTTGGCTTAAAGGAATCGGGACTGGAGAAGCTGATTAAGGCAAGCTACCGGATATTGGGCCTACATAGCTTCCTTACGGCAGGGGAGGACGAGACAAGGGCATGGACGGTTAAGCTGGGAACGAAAGCGCCGCAGGCGGCGGGGAAAATCCATACGGATTTTGAACGCGGCTTTATTAAAGCGGAAGTGGTGAATTACAAAGACCTTTTGGAACAGGGTTCCCTGGCGGCGGCGAGGGAAAAGGGACTGGTCGGCATGGAAGGGAAGGACTATGTGGTAAAGGATGGGGATGTGATTCTGTTCCGGTTCAACGTGTAGTTAAAGAGACGGATTTTGGTTAAAAAATATTTTGAAATACATATATACAATGTGAAAATGGATAAAAATAATACGTAAAAATGATAAACACTATATATGGCATAAAGAACGGATGTTTACACCAAATGTGGGAAAAGCCCGTAAAATGCGCCTTACAGGACACTGTGGGGCGCATTTTTTATAAAGAAAATCTAAAAATTTGCTTGTCAAACGTTCCCCGTTAGTATAAAATTGAATTCAAAGTGGTGAAAAGTGGTATGAAGTGGAATGAAGTGGCTTAAAAGTGGAGGGCAATGCCCAAAACGGAAACATGCATGGAACGGAGATACGGCATGGAAAGGGATACCATTTGCCGGCATCACTTTTGGAACGGCGGGTGAGCTTTATGTTTATGGGAGAATACAACCATACCATCGATACGAAGAACCGGCTGATCATTCCCTCCAAGTTCCGTGAAGCTCTCGGAGATGAGTTTGTGGTGACGAAGGGTTTGGACGGCTGTTTGTTTGTGTATGATAACAGGGCATGGGCTGAATTCGAGGAAAAACTGAAAAACCTGCCGCTTACGAATAAGGAAGCGAGAACCTTTGTCCGTTTCTTCCTGGCGGGAGCCGCCAGCGTGGAAGTGGACAAACAGGGAAGGATACTGGTGCCGTCGGTCCTGAAGGAATTTGCGGGAATCAATAAGGACGTGGTTTTGGTGGGCGTGGCGAGCCGGATAGAGATTTGGAGCGGGGAACGCTGGGCGGAAGCATCCGCATGTGAGGATATGGAAGGCATTGCCGAACACATGGCGGAACTGGGGCTCGGAATCTGAACAATACCGGAAGGACAGGCGGGAATGATATGGAAGAAAATGAAGTAAAGGAAGCAAAAGAACCAAAGTTCCGGCATACTTCCGTTTTGCTGCCAGAGACGCTGGAGCAATTGTCGGTGAAGGCAGACGGAACCTATATGGACGGGACACTGGGCGGCGGCGGACATTCTTTTGAAATCGCCGGACGTTTGGGAACCGGCGGGCGGCTCATCGGTTTTGACCAGGATGACGCGGCGGTGGAAGCCGCAGGGAAACGGCTGGAACCCTTCAGGGACAAAGTGACGGTGGTACGCGCAAACTACGGGAGCGCGGTGGAAATACTGAAAGAGATGGGTATCGGGGGCGTGGACGGGATTCTGTTGGATCTTGGCGTTTCCTCCTACCAGTTGGATACTTTGGAACGGGGATTTTCCTATAAATACGATACGGAGCTGGATATGCGGATGGACAGGAGACAGGCGCTTGGCGCAAAGGACATTGTCAACGGGTATTCCGAGCAGGAACTTTACCGCATCATCCGGGACTACGGGGAAGATAAATTCGCGAAAAACATCGCAAAGCATATTGTCATGGCGAGGAAGGACAAGCCTGTGGAAACAACGGGCGAGTTAAACGAAATCATCAAAAGGGCTATTCCGGCAAAAATGCGCCAAACGGGGGGGCATCCTTCCAAGAAAACGTTTCAGGCGATACGGATTGCATGTAACCGGGAGCTGGAAGTGCTGCAGGATTCCCTGGATGCACTGATTGGTTTCTTAAATCCCGGTGGGAGATTTTGTATTATTACCTTCCACTCGCTGGAAGACCGGATTGTGAAAACGGCGTTCCGGAGAAATGAAAACCCCTGCACCTGTCCGCCGGATTTTCCGGTATGCGTGTGCGGGAATAAACCGAAAGGGAGAGTGGTTACGAGAAAGCCTATCCTTCCGACGGAAGAAGAAATGGCGGCAAATAAGCGTTCCAAGAGCGCAAAGTTAAGGGTATTTGAAAAGGCATGAGGCAGCGGCACGGTAGGCGTTCCCCATGCGGCACGGTCTGACCGCGCAGGGCGGCTGTGTACAAACCGGAAGCCGGGGGCACCGGAGAAAGAAAAAGGTAAGTGTTATGGCGCAGTATCGGACAGCAACTGGACAAAAGAGAGGACAGCAGACATACACGGCGGGAAGGAACGTTTATATACAGGGCAATACGGCAAGGCGTTTGGAGGAGGAAATCAACAGACCAAGGCGCAGGAAACAGCTTGGCAATGCGGCAAGGAAAAACAGGGAGAGAGCCCATCACATGAATTTGGGGTATGTGCTTTTCCTGTCGCTGGCATTGGTTGCCATGGGCGCCATCCTCACCGTATATATCGGGTTACAGTCAGACATTACTTCCAGCATAAAGAATATTTCGCGGCTGGAAAGCAGGCTTAACACCATGAAACTGGACAACGATGAGGAATACAGCAGGATTACCAGCAGTGTGGATTTGGAGGAGGTAAAGCGGATTGCCATACAGGAGCTGGGCATGAAGTATGCAGAGGAAGGACAGATTGTTACGTTTTCCGGCAAAGGCAGCGACTATATGAGGCAGGTGGCGGATATCCCGGACTAACCGGCGGCAGGATTGCCGGAGACAGAGGAACGGCGGATATGGGAGTGGGGAGCCGGGAGTCCAAACGGACAGCGGAGAGGAAAGAAATCAGTAAAATAGGGTAAACGAAAGAAATAAGGATAAAAGAAAGATAGAAGGAATGAAGATTGGGCAGGACAACATCACAGAACCAACAGGGAAACAATAAGAGGAATACGAAATTTACTTTAAAGATGCAAAAGAAGCTGGTAGTACTTTTTATTACGGTGCTGCTGGCTTTCGTCGGATTATCCGCAAGGTTAATGCTGATTAACAGGGACGACGGGGAACGGTACAAGAAACAGGTATTGTCCCAGCAGGCATACGACAGTAAAACCATTCCGTTCCGCAGGGGAGACATTCTTGACAGCAAAGGGACGAAGCTGGCGGTCAGTGAAAAAGTATATAACGTGATTTTGGATGCCAGGGTCATGCTGAAAGCGGATAACGGGGCATGCGTGGAACCTACCATTGCAGCGGCGCAGTCCCTGCTTGGACTGGACGGTGCGGAAATCCGCAGGCGGCTGGAAACGAATCCCGATTCTTCCTATTATGTGCTGGCGAAACAGATGACTTATGAACAGATCAGTGCGTTTAAGGAACTGCAGGCGGACGAGGAGGAAGGCGCTAATATAAACGGTATTTGGTTCGAGGAGGAGTACAAGAGGAAATATCCCAATAACAGCCTTGCCTGTGATGTAATTGGCTTTACCAGAAGCGATAACCAGGGCTTGTTCGGTTTGGAACAGTATTACAACGATGTGCTGAGCGGTACGCCGGGGCGGGAGTACGGTTATTTAAATGAGGACGGTACGCTGGAGCGCACCACGATTTCCGCCGTGGACGGCAATTCCATCGTTACCACCATCGATGCCAACATCCAAAGCATTGTGGAAAAATACTTAAAGAAGTTTGACGACGAGTATAAAAACAGTTATACGGAGCGCAACGGCAGCAACAATACGGGCTGCATCATTATGGACGTAAATTCAGGGGAAATCCTGGCCATGGCAAGTTATCCGGTTTTTGACTTAAACGATACCTGGAATGAGGAAAACCTCTACGGTATGCCCATGGTAAACGAGGTGGGTAACTGGAAGGGCGAATATATTACCGAGGAAAATTTCGCGACCCTTTCGGATGAACTGAAGAAACAGCAGTTTAACGCCCTTTGGCGTAATTTCTGTATCCATGATACTTATGAGCCGGGTTCCGTGGCGAAGCCCTTTACGGTGGCGGCGGCATTGGATTCCGGTAAGATTACGGGCGAAGAATTTTATACCTGCAACGGTATGCGGGAAATCGGCGGGCATAAAATCCACTGCCATAATACGTTCGGCGACGGCACTATATCGGTGTCGCAGGCGGTGGAAATGTCCTGCAACGTGGCTATGATGTATATTAACGAGGCAGTGGGCGTCAGCACATTTATTGATTACCAGCATACGTTTAATTTCGGCTTAAAGACAAACATCGATTTGGAAGGGGAATCCCGTACTGCCAGTCTTGTATACGACAAGGACAGCATGGGTCCCACAGAGCTTGCCACCAATTCTTTCGGGCAGGGTTATAACGTGTCGATGATACAGATGATAACGGCATTCTGTTCGCTCATCAACGGCGGGAACTATTACGAGCCGCATGTGGTGAAGAAAATCGTCAGCCCTACCGGGGCAACGGTGGAGAACATCGAACCGAGGCTGTTAAAACAGACCATTTCCGAATCCACTTCGGAAAAAATCAGGGAATACTGCAACCAGGTAGTGGTGGGTGAAAAAGGTACCGGTAAAACGGCACGCCCTGCCGGATACCTGATTGGCGGCAAGACGGGAACGGCGGAGACGCTTCCCCGTAAAAACGGGCAGTATGTGGTTTCCTTTATGGGATATGCCCCTGCGGATGATCCGCAGATTGCCATTTACGTGGTAGTGGACCGCCCTAACGTGCCTTCGCAGGACGATGCGAAGCATGCCACCCGTATTGTCAGGAGCATCCTGACGGAAGTGCTTCCGTACATGGGGATTTTTATGACGGAGGAATTAAGCGATAAGGAAAGGGAGGAATTGGAAGCCCTCCAGGTGGAAATCATGACGCCGGTAGTCCCGGAGGAAGACGCACCACAGGAAGGAGAAGGCGGGGAAGGAACCGGAGAAGAAGGAACCGGAGGGGAAGCCGGAGACGGGAACGGCGGAACCGGTGAAGGAGCCGGAGACGGGGATGCAGGAACCGGAAACGAAGGCACGGGAACCGGGGAAGACGCTGTGGAGGATACCCATACGGATGTATGGAAGACGTTCCCCATTGATCCCGAAACGGGATATGCCAAAGACCCGGATACCGGATTTTTGGTGGATCCGGATACCGGACATGTGTTTAATGAGGAGAACAGTTCACCGCCGGGACTTGGCGGGACCGACAACATTCCGGGAAGTGAGGATGACAGGAATCCGTTTTGATGCACGCCGGCGGCAAAGCAGGCAGGGTATGATTTCCCCAAAAAAGCAGGAAAGGAGAATAACCGCAGGAAAAGGATAATAGATTGTAGTAACACCTTTGAAAAGAGAGGTTATGCAGTCGATGCCATGGAAACATAAGACCTATATAAGGAAAAAAATCGTGGTGACATTTTTCCTGTGCTGTGCGGTATTTCTGCTGTTATGCGGAAGGCTGTTCTACCTGATGGTGGTGCGGTCCGAATATTATACCGAAGCGGCGGAGGACCTTCATGAGAGGGAGCGGAAGATTAAGGCGGCACGGGGCAGAATCATCGATTCCACGGGGGCAGTGCTGGCGGACAACCGGACGGTGTGTACCATATCGGTTATCCACAACCAGATTAAGGAGCCGGAGGAAGTGGTAAAGGTTCTTTCCAGGGAGCTTGGGCTGTCCGAGGAATAT
>CAJUMD010000099.1:0-6869 GCA_910587275.1 uncultured Kineothrix sp. | reverse complement strand
GGAATATGTGGCAAAAAGAGTGGAGAAATATTCCGCCATAGAAAGAATAAAGAGCAATGTGGATAAGGAAACGGGAGATAAAATCAGGGAATACGATTTGGAAGGGGTGAAGGTGGATGAGGATTACAAGCGGTACTATCCGTATGAAACGCTGGCGTCCAAGGTCCTGGGATTTACCGGAGGGGATAACCAGGGAATTATCGGACTGGAAGTTATCTATGAGGAATATTTGAAGGGAAAAGAGGGAACCATCCTAACTGTGACCGATGCCAAAGGAGTGGAAATCGCGGAGGCGGGGGAGGAGAGGATTGAGCCGGAAAACGGGAATGACTTATATGTCAGCCTGGACATCAATATCCAAAGCTATGCCACCCAACTGGCGATGCAGGCGATGGAGACGAAGGAGGCGGACAGCGTATCGATTTTGGTGATGAATCCGAAGAACGGGGAAATCCTGGCGATGGTAAACGTGCCGGAATTTAACCTGAACGAACCCTATACCTTGCCGGAAGGAACGGCGGAACCGGTAAGCCAGGAGGAAAAACAGAATCTTTTAAACCAGATGTGGCGTAACGGCTGCATCAACGACACGTATGAACCGGGTTCCACGTTTAAGATTATTACGGCGGCTGCCGGGCTGGAATCCGGCGCGGTAACGGTGAACGACAGATTTAGCTGTCCCGGATATGTAATGGTGGAGGACCGGAGGATACGGTGCCATAAAATCAGCGGGCACGGCGCGGAGGATTTCGTGCAGGGTACCATGAATTCCTGCAATCCGGTATTCGTTACGGTAGGGATGCGGATTGGCGTGGACCGTTATTATGATTATTTTAAGCAGTTCGGTCTGTTGTCGAAGACCGGCGTGGACCTGCCGGGGGAGGCAGGCACGATTATGCATAAAAAGGAAAATATCGGGGCGGTGGAACTTGCCACGATTTCTTTCGGGCAGTCGTTCCAGATTACGCCCATACAGCTCGCGACGACCGTATCGTCCATCGTAAACGGGGGGACGCGCGTGACGCCCCATTTCGGCGTAAAAGTGGTGGACAGTGAGGGCAACGTAAAGGAAACATTAAAATATCCGGTGCAGCAGAATATTGTTTCCGCCGAAACCTCGGAAACCATGCGCTATATTTTGGAACAGGTGGTGGAAAACGGCAGCGGAAAGAACGGCTATGTGGAAGGATACCGCATCGGTGGCAAGACGGCAACCAGTCAGACGCTTCCAAGGGGCAGCGGGCGGTATATTTCTTCGTTTCTCGGTTTCGCCCCGGCGGATGATCCGCAGGTACTTGCCATTGCCATCATCAATAACCCGCAGGGTGTTTATTACGGCGGGCAGATTGCGGCTCCCATTGTGCGGCAGCTATTTGAAAATATCCTTCCTTATTTGGAAGGAATCGATTATAATACATAAGGAACCGCAAAAAGCTGATTCGGAAAGGATAGGAAAGTAAGATGAACCAAACAGTGGTGATGTCCGTAGTGATTTCGTTTGTGATAAGTGTGGCGCTGGGACCTTTTATCATCCCTTTTTTAAGGAAGTTAAAGGTGGGGCAGACCGAAAGGGATGACGGACCGCAGTCGCATTTAAAGAAGTCGGGGACGCCGACCATGGGCGGTATCCTGATTTTAATCAGTATTGTGGTGACTTCGGCGCTTTATATGAAGGATTATCCGAAAATCATGCCGATTTTATTCGCTACGCTTGGATTCGGGTTAATCGGTTTTCTGGATGATTATATAAAAGTAGTGCTGAAACGCTCCATGGGACTGCGGGCATGGCAGAAGATGCTTGGGCAGATTATAGTGACGGGGGTATTTGCCTATTACCTGACCCATTACGTGGGGATATCCTTTGCCATGAAGATACCTTTTGCGGCGGGAAAATATTTGGATTTTGGCATGTTTAACATACCGGTGCTGTTCGTGGTGGTCATTGCCACGGTAAACGGCGCGAATTTTACGGATGGCCTGGACGGACTGGCGAGCAGTGTTACGGTGATGATTGCCACCTTTTTTACCGCAGTGGCGGTGGGAACGGCGAGCGGTATCGAACCGGTGACTTGTGCGGTGGTAGGGGCGCTTCTCGGTTTCCTGCTTTTTAACGTATACCCGGCCAGCGTGTTCATGGGGGATACGGGGTCTTTGGCGCTTGGCGGCTTTGTTGCCGCTGCCGCTTATATGCTGCAGATGCCCCTGTTCATTCCGCTTGTGGCGCTGGTGTATGCGGTGGAAGTGCTTTCCGTTATGATTCAGGTAAGTTATTTTAAGGTAAGCGGGGGAAAGCGGTTCTTTAAGATGGCGCCCATCCACCATCATTTTGAGCTGTGCGGATGGTCGGAAACGCGGGTGGTGGCGGTATTTACCATAGTGACCGCACTTTTGTGCCTTGTGGCGCTGCTTGGGGTTTAGGTGGTTTTGGAACAGGAAAATGTCAGGAACCGGAAAATAAGAAAATCAAACGGACGGAAAGGGTTTGCCGGAAGATGATTCCGGCAGGAAAACGGATTATGGAAGGGAAGATACAGACAAATCAAACTTTGGATAAAAAGCCGGAAACGGGGGACTGGAAGGGAAAAAAAGTCCTGGTCATCGGAACGGGAATCAGCGGGGCAGGCGCAGTGAAACTGTTATGTGTGGCAGGGGCATGTCCGGTCTGGTATGACGCAAACGGGGAACTGCCGGTAGAGGACATTGCAAAGAAACTGCCGGACGGAATATCCGCAAGGATTATTACCGGCGCCTTACCAAAAGATGTGGAAGACGAAACGGAAATGGTGGTACCAAGCCCCGGCGTTCCGGTGGACACGGAGTTTGTGGAAGGGTTCCGCAGGCGCGGAATCCCCGTGCTGGGGGAAATTGAGCTTGGCTACCTTTTTTCCAAAGGAAAGCTGGCGGCGGTGACAGGAACAAATGGGAAGACCACCACCACATCCCTGGTAGGACAGATTATGGAGGAATATTACGGGGATGTATTCGTGGTGGGGAATATCGGGAACCCCTATACGGAATCGGCGTTAAAGACAGGGGAGGAATCGGTGACGGTGGCGGAAATCAGCAGTTTCCAGTTGGAAACCACGGACCGGTTTAAGCCGCAGGTGTCCGCCATCCTGAATATTACGCCGGACCATTTGAACCGCCACCATACGATGGAAAATTACGTGGCAATGAAGGAGCGGATTGCGGCAAGGCAGACGAAGGATGAAGTTTGTGTGTTAAATTATGAGGACGGGTATACGCGCGGCTTTGGGGAGCGTTGTCCGGCGAGGGTAGTGTATTTTTCCTCCAAACGGAAGCTGGAGGAAGGGCTGTACCTGGACGGGGAGGAAATATGGATGGCGCAGGACGGCCATGCCAAAAGGCTGATGAACATCCACGAGATGAAACTGGTGGGGATGTGCAATGTGGAAAACGTGATGGCGGCCATTGCCATTGCCGTGCACATGCAGGTACCCATGGAAAATATCCTGGATACGGTGCGGCGGTTTTGTGCGGTGGAGCACCGGATTGAGTTTGTAGCCACAAAGGGAGGCGTGGATTATTACAACGATTCCAAGGGAACAAACCCGGATGCGGCGGTGCAGGGGATACGCGCCATGTCGAAACCGACGGTGTTAATCGGCGGAGGGTACGACAAGGGAAGCACGTTCGATACATGGCTCGATGCTTTTGACGGGAAGGTGACATATCTGGTGTTAATCGGGCAGACGGCAGACCGGATTGAAGCGTGTGCAAAGGCGCACGGGATGGCGGAGGAGCGCATTTTGCGTGCGGAGAGCTTCGGGGAAGCCCTGCAGATGTGTACGGAACATGCGCGGACGGGGGATGCGGTGCTGTTGTCCCCGGCATGTGCCAGTTGGGGGATGTTCCCGAACTATGAGGTGCGGGGACAGATGTTTAAGGATTACGTGAACCGCCTTCCGGATGAAAGCCGGGACGGGAATGGAAATACCGAATGAAAATAAAGAAGAACGGAAACAGGAAAATCGGAACCGGAAAAAGGGGAAGAAACACCAGGAAGGAGTATGAGGTCATATGGCAGGAATACGCGCAGGGATACGTGCGGAACAGAGGATGCAGGCAAGGACTGTGGGAAGGATAAGGAGAAAACAGGAGGAGAATTTTTTTGATTACAGTATGCTGTTTATTGTGCTGTTCCTGCTGGGCTTTGGTTTGGTAATGATTTATTCCACCAGTTCTTACAGTGCCGCATTGCAGCATGAGGGGGATTCCGCTTTTTTCCTGAGAAAACAGGCGGTGGCTACGGTTATCGGGCTTTTTGCGATGATTGTGGTGGCAAATATTCCGTACCATTTTTGGGAGCGTTTTGCCACTCTCGCATACATAGGCTCCGCGGTTCTGATTCCCATGGTTTTGGTTCCCGGACTGAAATACACGGCAAACGGGGCATCGAGATGGATTAAGGTGGGACCGCTGACGGTACAGCCTGCCGAAGTGGCGAAGCTGGGCATGATTCTCTTTCTCGCCAGCCTGGTCTGCAAGATGGGGAGGGGGATACGGACCACAAAAGGGTTTTTTACGGTGCTGCTGGTTCCCGCGCCCATCTGTCTGATGATTTGGAAAATAACGAATAATTTGAGTTCCGCCATAATCGTCTTCGGAATCGCGGCGCTGATGCTGTTCGTGTCCAGCCCGGAGTATAAGAAGTTTATCATTATGGGTGTGGCGGGGATTGCCGGTGCGGCGGCTTTGGTGGCATTAATCGTAAACGTGGCGGCATCGGAGGATATGAACTTCCGTTTTGCGCGTATCCTGGCGTGGCTGGACCCGGAAGCCTATGCCAACGGGAAAGGGTTCCAGACCCTGCAGGCGCTTTATGCCATAGGCTCCGGCGGCATTCTCGGAAAAGGGCTTGGGCAGAGCAGGCAGAAGCTGGGGTTTCTGCCGGAGGCGCAGAATGACATGATTTTTTCCATTATCTGCGAGGAACTCGGACTGTTTGGCGGTATTGCGGTAATCATGATGTTTCTGCTGTTAATCTGGAGGTTCATGGTGATTGCCAATAATGCTTCCGACTTATTTGGGGCGCTGTTGGTGGTGGGCGTGATGGGTCACGTTGCCATCCAGGTCATCTTAAACATTGCGGTAGTGACCAACACCATACCGAATACGGGAATTTCCCTGCCGTTTATCAGTTACGGTGGCTCTGCGGTGCTTTTCATGTTAATCGAAATCGGGCTGGTGCTCAGCGTGGCAAAGGGGATAAGGCTTAAGGATTTATAGGATAACTGCTTTTGGCAATGTTAAGGGACGTTTTTGTATTTCCTGCATATAGATAGAATAGGTGACAGAATAGGAAAAGACAGAAGGTGAATCATTGGATTCTATTCATATCTATGGCGGAAACTTACTAAAGGGGGAGACAAGGGTACAGGGTTCCAAAAACGCGGTGCTGCCCATACTTGCGGCGACCCTGTTAATCCGGGGAACCTGTGTCATTAAGAACTGTCCGCGTATTGCGGACGTATACCATATGCAGAATCTGCTTCAGGAACTCGGATGCATGGTCCATTGGGCAGGCAGTACGGTGACGGTGGATGCGGCACAGGTAAATGATAACCGTATGTCGGGGGAATCCGTGACCCGTATGCGTTCTTCCATCATGCTGCTTGGGGCGATGCTGGGGCGTATGGGAGAGGCGGTTATGTCTTATCCCGGCGGATGCGTTATCGGGAAAAGACCCATTGACATCCATCTTTTGGCACTGCGGAACATGGGCGTGGAGATTACGGAGGAAGATCAGATGTTTACTGCCCGTGCGCTGCATTTACAGGGGACACAGCTAAGCCTTCCCTTTCCAAGCGTAGGCGCCACGGAAAACGTGCTTTTGGCTGCAGTGCTGGCAGAAGGGACGACGGTTTTGGAAAATGCGGCGAAGGAACCGGAGATTGAAGCCCTGTGCGGTTTCCTTGCGATGGCTGGTGCGGACATCAGCGGTACCGGAAGCAGCAGACTGGTCATCCGCGGCGTGAAGGAACTTCATGAAGTGAAATATACGGTGCCGGCGGACCGGATTGTGGCGGGGACTTACCTGACCGCAGCGATGGCGGCAGGCGGGAGCATTTTTTTGGAGCAGGCTCCCGCCGGGCATTTGGCAGCGCTTTTTAAGGCGGTAAAGGAGATGGGCGGCAGCATTACCATTAATAAGGAAGGAATTGGTATCGATATCCTGCATAGGCTGAAATCCCTGCCCTATTTGAAAACGGAGGTTTATGACGGATTTCCGACGGATTTGCAGTCGCCGATGATGGCAGTGATGGCTTTGGCGGAAGGACAGAGCGTCATTGAAGAAAATATCTTTGAAAACCGTTTCCGCGTTGTGGGCGATTTGGGAAAAATGGGTGCGGATATTGAAACCGTAAAGAACAAGGCGTATATCCGCGGAGTGGAAAAACTGTCGGGCTGCACGGTGGAGGCGGAAGAACTCAGGGGCGGCGCGGCGCTGGTGGTGGCAGGGCTTGCGGCAGAAGGCAGGACCGTGATTAAGAACAGGCATTTTATTGAAAGAGGATATGAGAATATCTGCAGGGATTTGAGGGATTTGGGAGCGGATATCAGTATTGGGTAGGAATATGGGCGACACAGGGAAGAATACGGAAAACAGGGCAAAATCGAAAAAAGCGGGTGCATCCGGCGGCAGAGTTTTTTCTGTCGTCGGCGGCGGAAAGCGGGAAACGGCGGCAGCGGAGCCCGGGAAAAAGGAAACCGGGGGGACAGTGCCGGAAAAAAAGACTGCCGGTTCCCCCGCTGCAAAAGGTACGGGGAAAAATACGGAAAAACAAATAACAGCCTTAAAGGGGGCGGCAGAAAAAAGATCGGAAGAGCACACGTCTGAACTCCAG
>CAJUMD010000098.1 GCA_910587275.1 uncultured Kineothrix sp. | reverse complement strand
TGGAAACCTATCCCATTCTGTTTAGAAAAACCCGCCGGAAAAAGTGCACGGAAAACCGGGACAGGCAATCCCGCTGTTGCAGCCCCCAAAGAGCTCCCGCCCATGCCGGACAAAAAGGAATGGCGCTACACCGCACTGTCCGGTACCACCGCCTCGCCGTTACATCAACGGGGCAAACGCTTTCATCAGGCATCCGGTCAGCTTCACCACCGGTTTTTCCTTACGGACGGTTTCCATGGAAACCTGCCTGCATTTTTTCAGCGTCGCCTGGAAATCCGCTTCAATGTCCGTGATACAGTCCGTGCCGTACAGGTAAGTGGCACATTCAAAATGATGGTACAGACTGCGGTAATCCAGGTTAATGGTTCCTACCACCGCTTCCCGCGCGTCACTGACAAACACTTTCGCATGGACAAATCCCGGCGTGTATTCGTATATTTTCACCCCTGACCTTAACAGCGGTGCATAATGGGTTTTTGCCAGCGCATAGGGAACCGCCTTATCCGGGATTCCCGGCAGCAGGAGAATGACCTCCACGCCCCTTTCGGCTGCAAATTTCAGGGCGGTTTCCATTTCCCCGTCCAAGATCAGGTACGGTGTCATGATATGTACGTATTCCCGTGAACGGTTTAACATATCCATGTATACCCTCTCCCCCAGCCTGTCGTCGTCTAACGGACAATCCCCGTAAGGAATCACATAACCGTCCGGCGTTTGGGCGGGCAGCACAGAAGAAGCGGCAGAAAGGTAGCGCGACACGTCTTCTTCCTTTTCATCAATGCCCCACATCTGCAGGAACATCAGGGTAAAACTTTTCACCGCCTCCCCTTTTAACATCACGGCGGTATCCTTCCAATGTCCGAATTTTACTTTTTGGTTGATGTACTCATCCGCAAGGTTCACGCCCCCGTTAAATGCCGTGTGCCCGTCGATAACCAGGATTTTCCTGTGGTCCCTGTAATTATAATGGGTGGAAATAAAGGGCGTCACCGGCGCAAACACCTTACACCGGATACCCAGCGCCTTTAACCGTTTCGGGTAATCATGGGGCAGCAGCGCAAATTCGCACGCCCCGTCGTACATGACGCGTACCTCCACGCCCTCTGCCGCCTTGCGCGCAAGGATTTCCAGTATCCTGCCCCACATCAGCCCTTCGTCCACGATAAAATATTCCATGAAAATAAAATGTTCGGCGGCTTCCAACTGCTTTAACATTTCTGCAAATTTATCCTCTCCCAAAGGAAAATACGTCACCGCCGTCTTATCATGGACCGGATGGCAGCCGCTTCTTGCCATGTAGTGTGCCAAGGACGCTACCCCCTTGTTTTCCTCCGTAAGCCGCTCCATCACGTCCGGCTGCTGCACAATATCTTCCTTCCTGTCCGTGATGATTTGGTTCATGCGCTTCTTAAGTGCCCGGTGTCCGATATCGCTCTGCGTATATAAAAACAGGAGCACGCCAAACACCGGCAGCAGCATAATCACAACCAGCCAGGTAATTTTCGCTGCCGGATTGACTCTGCTGTTTAAAAGACAGATAACCATGACAAAAGTGAAAAACACCGTCCCGCCGAAAATATGGGGCAGAAATTCTTCAAACCACTGGAAGATGCCGAGCAGAATCAATACCTGTACCGCCAGCATGGCTAAAATCAGCCCGAAACGGCTGAATATGGCATGGATGATGCCCTTTTGCCCTTTTTTCAAAAGTATGAGTCCCTTGTTCTTATAATCCGTCATAAACCGCTCTCCTTTGTGCCCTGTCCATCTGCGCTTTGCACATTTGTGCTCCACACTTTTGTACGCTGTGCGTTTTCCTCACCGCCGTTACTGCCGTATGTGATATTATAAACCTTACAGTAACGGGATGGTCAAGGGGAATTACGGACTTTTTTCAGCCCTCGGGATTTTCCCTGCTTCCGGCAGCGGCATACTTTCCCGCCCGCAGAATGCCTAAACCGGCAAGCAGCACCACCGGAAAAACCACCGCAGCGAAAATCCCCATTTTCAGGTTATCCCCGGCAAGCTCCGAAAACATGCCGACTGCGAGCGGTCCAGCCGTCCCGCCAAGGTCTCCTGCAAGCGCAAGCAGCGCAAACAGTGCCGTCCCGCCCTTCGGGCAGACCTGTGCCGAAATACTGATGGTTCCCGGCCACATGATGCCAACGGATATCCCGCAGAGCGCACAGCCTGCCAGGCCAAACACCGGCAGCGGGGAGAAGGCTGCCAGCAGGTAACATGCCACGCAGAGCAGTCCACACCCGAACATACACTTTACCATATCCAGCCGTTCACTGTATTTGCCGTAACATGCACGGGATATCCCCATCAGTACCGCGAACAGGCAGGGACCTGCCAGATCACCCACTGTCTTGGAGATTCCCAAAGCGGATTCCGTAAAGGCGGAAGCCCACTGTGCCATTGAAAGTTCCGCAGCACCGGAGCAAACCATCAAAAGCGCCAGCAGCCAGAAGACCGGGAGCCGGAACAGCCCGCGGATACCCATACTGTCCCCTTCCGGTACCAGCGGCGCAATGGGACATACGGCAAAATTATAAGCGTTGGCAAGCGGAACCAATGCAAGCAGACAGGCAAGGATGCGCCAGTTTTCTACCCCTGCCACCGCGAAAAACAGCGTGGAGCCGAGAATCACCAGCACGGAGCCCCAGCAGTAAAAGGAGTGCAGCAGGCTCATCGTCCCCTCTTTATTTTCAAAAGGACATGCCTCCACAATAGGGCTTCCCAGCACTTCAATCAGCCCGCTTCCTATGGCATAGAGAATAACGGCAAACAATATCCCGGCAAACGGGACGGGCAGCAGGTCAGGCAGGAACGCAAGACCCGCAAGACCTGCCGCGGAAAGCACCTCTGCCGCCACCGCACACTTGCGGTAACCGATTTTGTCCACAAACTTTGCGGAAGCCAGGTCCGTCAATAACTGTGTGAAAAAGAATACCGTCGGTATGAGTGCCACGCGGTCTAACGCAATACCGTAGGTACTGCGGAATGTCAGGAATAAAAGCGGCGCAAAATTAGCCGCAATCGCCTGTGTGATAAAGCCGAAATAACACGCAATCAGCGTCTTCCGGTAATTTGGTTTCCTGGACATAGTAACATCCTCCTTTAAACATTTTTTACTTCCCGGAGCGCATAGGAACCTATTTCCCATATGTAACAGGAATCTTCGGGCAGACGCCGTCTTGCCGTTTCCCTCCGCCGGTGTTATAATTTTACCATCCTGTTTGGATAAATGTTATAAGAATACAGCCGTTTTATATAAAAATACCGCCAAAACCATAATCCCACAAACCGTTTAAGGAATTGTGCGGCATACACCGGCAGAAATGGGGACCCATGATATACAACTGTAACTTTACCGTAGACCAAAGCAACCGCGAACTGACCAGGCACGGGACCACCGCCTTCCCCATTGCCTGTTACCTTGACGACTTAAGGCAGGCGGATGCGATGGCGCATATTCTTCATGCTTTCCAAACCTGTGAACAGGAACCGCCGTATTATGAGCTGCATGTCCGCAGCGCCCTTTCGGATTTCCTCGCCTTACTGCTGACACACACTTCCGGCGTGCAGGCAAAAGCAAACGCCAAAGAGCTGCGTGATACGCAGCGGGTCAAGCAGATGCTGTCCTTCATCCACCAAAACTATGGGAAAAAACTGGGCACTGCCGCCATTGCGGAAAGCGCCTCCGTCAGCGAAAGCGAATGCCTGCGCTGCTTCCGCTCCACCATCGGCACCACCCCCCATCCGGTACCTGCGGGAATACCGGGTGGAGCAGGCGGCACGGCTTTTAAGGGAAAACAAAACCCGCATTGGGGATATTGCATACCAATGCGGATTTCAGGATATCAGTTATTTTACAAAAACATTCCGGGAATTAAAGGGATGTACCCCCACGGATTTCCACGCGCAGATACCGTTTTAGGTTTTACAGCCGGTCCGGTTCTCAGACCACCTTTATAATCCGTATTTCTTCTGCATAAAACACGTCCGCCTCAAACGCCCCTTTCATCTCCACGGACACCCCCGCCTCTAAATCCGTAAATCCGGCTTCCGCGTCCTCATACCTTGCCCCACCGTCATAAATCGTCCTGGTGTAAAAGCGGGTACCGCCGTCAAAAACCACCGGAATCAAATCCTCGTCCGGGACTTCCACACCCACTGCCAATGTACTGCCCGACATCCCGTCTTCCGTAATTTCGTTTATTCCTTCCGTAATGGCAAAAGAATCCTCATCCAATCTGTAAACCATACCGCAAAAATCTGCATCCAAGGCAGCCGCTATCCCAGGTTCCAAAACATGCCATCTTCCTCCGGCATTTTCCTGCCCCTCCGGCTGCCGGTCCATTCCCCCGGCATCCCTGCCCGGCTCCGGTTCCCCGGTACCCGTCAAAGCTCCTGTTTCCGCTTCCTCCTCCGGGATTTCCAATCCTGCAGTATCTTTTAGGGTTTCCGTTTTCTGCACCGCATCCCCCGCTCCGTCCGTCTCCTCCACCGCTCCCGCCGTACCGCCGCGGAAGCCGCACCCCATTGCCAATACGCTAAGCAGGCAGATAACGCCCGCCCATACTGCCGTTCTTTCCGGTTTTCCTTTTTTCTTTTTCCTTTTCTGCTCCGTTTTCATAGCGGTTTCCATGATTTTTCCTCCTGTTTTGTATGCAATATTATTACGAAACAGGTTTATCCTATCAGGGAAATCTCTAATACACCTCTAAAAAATATGAAGAAACCATAAAGTCAGCCCACTGTACTGTTGTCCGCTTTGTCTCCGCTATTCCACAATTTTCAACAGCTTCCCGGTGATATCCGCCATATTGGAGGATGCCTGCTTCGTATTGTGGGAAATCTTCACATTCCGTTCCACGACATCGGAAATCCGCCCGATTTGTCCGACCGCATCGGTTACGATTCCCATATTCTCCCTTACCATGCCGGTAATCTTTTCCACGTTTCCGCTCGCCCTCTGCATGTTTTCCACCACCACGCGGAACGCTTCCGCTGTCTGGTCGGTAATTCCTTTTCCGTCCTCCACCGCACGGATGGAATTGGTAATCAGTTCGTTGGTTTCCTTCGCCGCCTGCCCGCTCCTTGCCGCAAGCTCCCCAATCTGTGCCGCCACCACAGCAAATCCCCTGCCCATCTCACCGGCACGCGCCGCTTCAATGGACGCATTCAGGGATAACATATTGGTCTGCTGCGCAATGGAATTGATTTCGTCGATAATCTTCCCGATTTCCATCGACATATCGCTGATTTTCTGCATGGAATCCTTTAAATGGTCCATTTGGGCCTGCGTCTCCAGGATTTTCTCCGTCGTTTTCCCGGTTTCTGCCGCCACATCCACGGACACACCCACGCTGTCGTTCAATTCCTGCGTCAGCCGTTCCATAATCTTCTTCAGATCGTCCACGGCATGTTCCTGCTCCCCGGTCCCGTTATAAATATCATCCGCACTTTCCAATGTCTCCCCGGACACCCGGTTCAAATCCGTGCAGGCATTCTTGATATTCTTAATTAACATGCGGTTGTTTTCCACATCCTCTTTCTGTTTTCCCAGCAGGCTCTCATTCTCAGCCATATTTTCGCGGATACTCTCCACCATCTTGTTAATGCTGTCCGAAAGCTGCAGAAATTCAGGATTCCCCTGCACATCCACACGGATTCCGAAATTTCCTTCCGCAATCCCTTTCATGGACTGGGTAAGCCGGTTCATTCCGCGGACAATCTTATCATCCACCATATGGTTAATCATGAAAAGCAGAATCCCGAAAATAACTGCCATGCTAAACGATACCACAAGCGTCTGGCTGTTTCTCTGCGCATAATATTCCCCCGCCGGAAGAAATACCCCGATGATTCTTCCGTCAGATTCTTCCGCCAGGTAATAACCCGTCCTGCCGTCCACTTTCGCCCTTCCCTTCCCGGTAAATCCCGCAGGGAATCCGGCATCCACGGCAGGCGTTCCGACCAAAGCAGCATTCCGGTGTGCCAATATCTGTCCGTTTTCTTTATCAATTGCATAAACATACCCGTTTTCCCCGAAATCAATATTGCTCAGAACCGCATTGATTTCCGTACCCGCCAGCATATCTTCCAGCACTTCCGGGCGCACGCCCACCTGCACGAGTCCCGGGGCATCTTTACGCGCCACGCCCATGTACTGCATAACTACCCCTTCCGCCACGTTCACCTGCGGTTCCTGTGCGATTTCAATGGAGGGGTCCTCCACGATTACCATGAACGCATTGGACTGTTCGCCGCTTTTCATGTCAAACCCCACATAGGAATCTATCGTGCTTTCCGTTATGATACCGTCTTCGTCTATGACATGGAGTTCGTTCACCTTCAAACGTTCCTTGATCCTGTTTAATTCCGCGGTATCGTTTAAAATAGAGGGCGATGCGGCAATCATGTCCGCAAAAGCCCTTGTTTTTGCAAGGTTATCTTCACTGAGGTTCTCCGTCAGTTTCCTGATGTTTTCTTCATTCCCTGCCAGTTTCTCTTTTACATCCTCCAGTTTCGCCATGCCGGTAGCCGTATTATTGCTTTGGCTTACTACCGTCTGAAGTACGAAAACGGCTGTCACTGTAACCAAAAATGCAGCCAGCATATAAACCGAAAGGCACTTTGTAAAATTCTTTTTCATCCTGTCCCATCCCTTTCCCGTCACCATACTATTGTTATCCGCAGGGGCGGCTTCCTGAAAATCCGTTGCTGCGCCGTCATGCCACCTGCCTATACAGCATACCACATGCCCCTGCATATTTCCATCAGATTATTTTAATTTTATACATAATATGCCAACCGTCACAAACATTCAGCCTGAAATGTTATGTTCGTGGGTGAGGGAGGACGCAAAAGCCAGGAGCGGGACGGCGGTTCTTTTATACCGCACATGGATTGTGTTGACAAATAAGAAAAGTTGTTATATAACGAAAATAATACAAAAAAAGGGAGGGGGATTTGCAGTGCCACCAAAAGCTAAAGTCACAAAGGATATGATTATTGACGCTGCATTTAATGTTGTCCGTGAAGCCGGAGCGGAAAATATCAACGCAAGGACAGTTGCGAAAAAATTGAAATGTTCCACGCAGCCCGTTATGTATCATTTTGAAACCATTGAAGCATTGAAAAAAGCTGTTTATGCAAAAACGGACAGGTTTCATACAGAATATTTGATGAGCGCAAAAAATCCACAGGAAGGAACCATGCTTGGAATCGGATTAAATTATATCCGCTTTGCGATTGAAGAACCCCTGTTATTCCGTTTCCTTTTTCAGTCGGGCTTTGCCGAAAACAGCCTGTTAGAAATGATTGACTCGGAGGAACTTACTCCTGTCCTATCCGCCATGCAGGAAGCAATGGAAACGGGCATGGAACAGACAAAGAAAGTATTTTTAACGATTGCCTTATTTGCTCACGGATATGCAAGTATCATTGCCAATAATTCCTTGGAGTATGAGGAAGAACTTGTAGCTTCCCATTTGGAGCAGGCATATAAAGGCGCAGTTTTAGCTGCCCTGGAGGAAGCATAATGAAGCAGTTATATGAGAAAAGCGAGTTGATATTTGCACTTGTATGGATTGGAATTTATTGCGTTTTGCAATCCTTAGCCAATTCACTTAATGAAATAATCGGAATTACAAACTTTGGAATGGGATTACGGTGAACTATTCTTGGTTTGAAATGCTCTGTCATATCTGCCTCATGCTTTGTGTCGGATTTATAGAGGAAGTGATTTTCCGAGGTCTCCTTTTTCGGGCGATTGCGAAGGACAATGTAAAAACCGCGATTACCATTTCCAGCATTACATTTGGTACCGGTCATCTGCTGAATTTAATAAATACGCAGCGGAAGTTTATTTCCGTGCATCATAACTCATTCGGCAATAAATATACTGAGCGCTTTTGCAAATAAAACAGGTCTGACTTTAGAGAAACGCATTGCTTTCATATTGATTGAATTAATAATTATCGCTATCTATGTCTTAACCCTCACAAAAACATTACCGGAAAAGCAGGCAGCACAAAATCAAGCAAACAGCCGATAACCCAAAAAGAGGAAATTTTTCATGGTTTACACAGACGAATACAAGGAGGTATCTTATGTTTCACCATGCCCATAATGGAAGTGTCCGCGTCGGAAATTCCGAAATGGATTACCTGTCTTTCGGAAACGGAAATAAAAATCTGATTATGCTGCCCGGATTGGGCGACGGATTGTCTACGGTGAAAGGAATGGCCCCCGTTTTTTCCATCCTGTACCGGGTATATGCCAAAGAATATACCGTTTATGTTTTCAGCCGCAAAAATAATCTGCCAAAAGGCTGTTCCACAAGGGAAATGGCAAAAGACCAGGCCGAAGCCATGGCCGCCCTTGGTATCCCAAAAGCGGATATTTTAGGAATATCCCAAGGCGGTATGATTGCGCAGTATCTGGCGATTGATTATCCCGATTTCGTCGGTAAACTCGTATTGGCAGTAACCTGTTCAAAACCAAACGGGGTATTGGAAAAAGTTGTCGGCGCCTGGATGGAAATGGCAGAGCAGGGAAACTATAAGGAGCTTATGATTGATACCGCAGAAAAATCATATTCCGAAAGTTACCTGAAAAAATACCGGCGGCTTTACCCGTTTCTTGGAAAAACAGGAAAGCCCAAAAATATGGAGCGTTTTCTCATACAGGCCGCTTCCTGCATCAGCCACAATGCCTATGACGAATTAGATAAAATAATATGCCCAACCTTAGTAATCGGCGGGGACTGTGATAAAATTGCAGGAAATCTTTCCGCTTCTGCAATAGCCGGCAGAATCAACGGAAGCGAACTGTTTATTTACCGTGGGCTCGGCCATGCGGCGTATGAAGAAGCGGATGATTTTAAAAAACGGGTTTTGGATTTTCTTACGGGCTAACGGCAATCCTCCCCCGGAGCAGGAGGCGGCAGCCATACCCGCCAATGGGTATCCTGCCGCCGCATTGCTTTCCTTACCGCCCGTTACTGCAGCCGGATATAGCCATCCAGTTCGTCCCTGCATTCCTCCACGGTCATGGACTCATGCTGCCACCTGCTGTAATTGCTGCCCACAGGACTTAACAGGAAATCATCCCTGCGGTCCCTATCCACCACAAACAACAGCGTATAACGGATGGTCTCACCTTTCCCCAGGCTGCGGAAGAAAAAGTCCTTGCGCTCCTCCCCTTCCGTATGGGATGCCACGTTAAGATAGACCGCACTGTTATCCATCTGCAGCCAGTATTCTTCCGACGGAACGGCAGCATATTCATCCAGCGCCCATGTATATGTCCCGTCCTGGTTCTTTTCCACATAATCCAACTGGAAATCCAACGGTGCCTCCCCTATCGGCAATCCTTCCCACTGGTCGTCATAACAATGCAGGTCAATATCCACACGGAGGATTTCCTGTTCCGTCTTCTCCTCCGAAAGCAGCCTGCCTTCCGGGTCATAATGCTGCCGCAGATAAGGGCGCAGGGTTTTGTCCCCGTCCAGCCAGCCGTCAAACCTGGAAAAGTCAAAAAAGCCTTCTTGCGCAAATCCTTCCAGACTGTCCAGAAATTCATAGCCCGTCACCGTATATCCGTATGCGCCGTCATAGGTGCGCAGTTCCCCTCCGATACCGTATATTTTCTCCTGCGGGATACCCAGTTCCACCATGACATCCCCGGTTTCTGCCGTCTCCAGTGCCTGGCGTTCCGCCTCTTTTTCCGCTTCAATCCTTGCCGCTTTTTCCTCCTCCGTCTCATAGCTTCCGTCACCGGTCCTGACCACGCTCAGACTGTCGGCAAATTTAAGAAGTTCATCCCTGCTTACCTCATAACCGGCGACAATATGGATTACACAGCCTTCCCTTTCATTAAACAGGAACAGGTAAGTATTCGCCCGGTATTTTTCCGCTTCCCGGAACGTGATTACATCCGCCTCCATACCGCTAAGAACCGTATGCTCCACCTGCTCTATATTCTCCACCACAATCTGGCGGTTCGCTTTCTCCAGTTCCGCCATCGTATAAATCGGCATCACGGTAATCCACTGGCTGTCCCCGCCATAGTATTTTCCGCTTCCCTGCTCCTCCATCCCTTCCGGCAGATAGGCAGGCGTCACCTCATACTCGCCCGGCGTAAGCTGATAATTCAGGGAAAAATCATAAATCATCCGGCCGTCTTCCTGCTTTGAGTCTTTTTGGAAATATGCGACCGCCGCATATACCACAGACGGTACCGCCACAACAAGCAGCAGTGCCGCCGCAATACCTGCCCATCTTCCGAATTTTCTCTTTTCCCGCATCTGTTTATCCGCTTTTCCATTCATCTTTTTTTCTCCCTGTTCCCGAATCTGTCCGATTTCCCCGCTGCGTATGGACGCATATGCCTCCTGCATCCTTTTTTCCACAATGGGTGGAAGCATGTTTCCTTCCCTGTTTCCTTTATTCATTTCATTTATATTTTTTTCCCTGTCTGTTTTCCTGTTCATTTTCCCGCCCATCAACGCCCTCCTGTCTTCCGGCTGTCCGCCATCCCGCCCCGCAGCGTTTCACGCCCGCGCCTTAAGCGGGTTGACACCGTATTTTCCTTCATTTCCATATACGCCGCAATCTCCTTTACTTTCATGCCGTAAACATAGTACAGCGTGAAAATGCTTTGGTCCTGCTCCCCAAGCGGATCAATCAGCTCCTTAAATCCACGCATCCCGTCGCCCGATGCCCGTTCTTCCAATCCCTCCACGTTTTCCACGGGAACGCTCCGTTTCTGTGTTTTCCGCATATTTTTGCAATGATTGATTAAGATACGTATCATCCATGTCTTAAAATAGGCATCCTGCTTTAACGTACGGACTTTCTCATAACAGGTCAGCACCGTTTCCGCCATAGCATCCGCCACGTCTTCCTCATTGCGTAAGAATCCCTTCGCAACCCTGTACATGCTCTGCTTATTCTGCTCCATCAGCTCTATGAAGGCCTCGGCATCACCTCCCTTAGCCCTCTTTACCAGAAATTCCACCTGTTTTATCTCCTTTCGCGGTCAAGTTTTTGCCCTTCTTCTGTTCTGTTGTCTCATCGGTCTTATGCGCCGGCGCCGGCAGCCGGCTTAAACCCTTTTCTTGGACACGTTCTAATTCCGCTTCTGCGGTCTTACACTTATTAGACAACCGCCGGACGGAAAAACTTTCAGTCCCACAATATTTTTTATGCATTTTTACGCCCTGGCGGCATACTTCCCCCGCATGGGGCTGTGCATAAAAAGGCGGTTCAGAAAAGGCGCCATGCCTTCCCGAACCGCTTTCGCTTTCTTAAACCGTATGAACCAAACACGTTCGGAGCCAGGTGTTTCCCCGTCCGTCGCCGCAATGCCAGGAATCTTACTGCCATTTCCAGGGGAAAATCATCCCCGCCCGCCAAAATGTCCGCAAACTCCTGCAGGTTCTGCCGCAGGAAATCCCGGTCCCAAAACCGGCTCTGCCCCAAAATGCTGTCCGTAAAAGACCGGATATCCGTTTTATCCGTATTACGGTAAGCATTCTCTACTTTTGTGTTATCCACGCCTTCCTTCCATTCTGCCCGTTTCTTCTTTTCTTCCTCAAACGGTTCCGGGTTTTTCCGGTAAGATTCCGTTTCCCAACTGATCAAATGCTTTAACGCATCCCCCACAAGTCTGTCATCCTTTTTTGCAAAGCCTTCCTCCATCGTGTTTGATAATTCATTCCCGCCATCTGCCAAAAAGCAATTTTTAAACACGCTTTAACGCTCTTTTTCCGCTTCCGATATGATTCCAAAAAATTTTGCCATCAGAGGAACATACGTTACGGCAAACACAAAGGCGGCAATCCTCCCCGCGTGTTCCCTTCCCTTTTCCGGTATCCGTATGCCGACCATAATGCCTATGGCAAACAGGCAGAATTTAATGAGTGCAAGATCTTTCCAACTGCTTTTTTCCAAATATCTGTCCGCATATCCAAATAATGTTTTCAATAACATATCCTCCTTTTCCCGCTTTCCGTATTTTGGCGCTTCTTTTATCATATCTTCCTATCCACGGAGCTTTGCACGCCTTCCACCGGCTCCCTGGTTATGCCTTCCAATGCCCCGGACGGCACCGGCTTACCAATCTCCCTGCCCGGGTCCGCCTTCCTTGCCGCCTTCCCTGCGGATTTTTTCTAATCTTAATATACATTTCGGTCATTTCCCATCCTAAGTTAATACCGCCTTCTGTTTTTTTGAACTCCACACATTTAGACTGAATCAACTACCTTTTTTGTTTCGGCAAGAACACAGATAAAACCTTTAAGGATAGAGTGCAAAAACTGATTATCAATAAGTGCATTGAAAAGAATCAGAAATAAGCCACATCAACACTTCACAACTCTTATCAGATGATTGCCTTTTAGAGCGTATTTAAAAATTGCTTTCTGCAAGATGTTGTGGGCTACGTTGATTAGACTTGGACGGAACGGGGTAAAAGGCAGATTGCCTTTCGTAATTGGATGTGGTATAATTCTTTCACCATAGATTGGCAAATTAAGGCTTGAAAGGATAATGGCATGAAAAAGAAATATATCATCCTCATCTGTTTTATCCTCGTTTTGTCAGCAGGGATTATCGGATTTTATCTGCTGACCCGGCCTACAATATTAGGTAATATGAGCAATGAATATTCAAAGCAGGTCACAACAACATCTGACATTTCTTTCGCAGGAGAAGTAGGCAACAGGATAAAGTTTGTTTTTGAATCGGATATTATCAGCGGAAATTTGGATATGACCTTGTACGATTCAGATGGTACTGCTGTTTATGCCTTAGATAATGCAAAAGAGTTGGTGACCTATTTTATACTTGAACGTTCCACCACATATACACTGGTCGCTAAGTGCGATAACTTTGTCGGAACGTATAAAATCTTTGTGTATTTAGACAAAATAAACACATCGACAGATTCCGGTTTATCGGTTCAATGAAAGTCCTAAACAGGGCGGCGGGGCAGATGTTGACAATCCCACCTCCCTGTCTGTTATCGCTCCATATCCTGCGCCCTGCCCGGTTGCCGTTCCCGCTGTTCCTGCCGCAAGATACTGTAAACGCTCTTTCTGATTTTCTCGGCTTTTTTCCCTTGTACTTCATAACTGCGGTGGTCTACGCGCTCCGCGTGTCCGTTCTGCTCCAACGCCTGA
>CAJUMD010000097.1 GCA_910587275.1 uncultured Kineothrix sp. | reverse complement strand
TGCCAATCTGATTATAGATTGGCATATAAATACAATTAACTTCACGGATTCAGGGTATATTAAGTAAAAATTGGAAAAAGATGAGAAAGGATGAGAAGGGAAACAAAAATGCGGCATGAATACAAACACCGGATTACCTATGAAGATTATCTTGTGGTAAGGAGCAGGCTGCGGCTGCTGGCGGGACAGGATTCCCACGTGGGAAACGATGGGAAATACGTGGTACACAGCCTGTATTTTGACAATCTTTCCGACCAGGCGCTGCGGGAAAAGCTGGACGGCGTGAACCGGAGGGAAAAGTTCAGGCTCCGCTGCTATAACGATGATACGGATTATATCCGTTTGGAAAAGAAAAGTAAGGTCAACGGACTTTGCGACAAGCAGTCGGAAGCCGTTACAAAGGAGGAAGCCGTGAAAATATGTAACGGCGGTCTTTCCTTTTTGGAAGTGTCGGGGAAACCGCTGCTGCAGGAGTTGTATGCGAAGATGAGGTACCGGCTTTTGAGGCCGAGGGTCATCGTGGATTATGTGCGGGAGCCTTATGTCTATGGACCGGGCAATGTCCGTGTGACGTTTGACAGCCGGATTCGGACGGGCCTATACCGCAATAAGCTGTTTGAGGGGGAATATGTGGGGGTTCCCACGGAGGACTGTATCATCATGGAGGTCAAATACGATGCCTTCCTGCCGGAAATCATGGAAAAAGCCGTGCGGGTACCGTGCAGGCAGGCATCCGCATTCAGTAAATATGCGGTATGCCGGATGTACGGATAGGGAGCGCCGGTGGAAACGGAAAATGGATTTCCGTGGAGAAAAAGACGGAAGAAAAAAGGCAGACAAAAAAGAAAAAGAAAAAATAGGTAAAAAGAAAGACAGGAGTAAAACCGTATGACATTTAACGATATCTTTAAATCATCATTTTTAGAAAAGGCATCTTCCTTTTCGGTTATGGATTTTGTATTGGCGATGTTTGTTGCATTTGCACTGGGGCTTTTTATATTTTGGGTGTATAAAAAGACGTTCCACGGGGTAATGTATTCTGCCGGTTTCGGGGTGTCCCTGATGGCAATGGCGATGATTACCACCTTTGTGATTTTAGCGGTGACTTCCAATGTGGTGCTTTCGCTCGGCATGGTGGGAGCGCTTTCCATTGTCCGGTTCCGTACTGCCGTTAAGGAGCCGATGGATATTGCGTTTTTGTTTTGGGCAATCGGTGCGGGAATTGTATTGGGGGCGGGACTGCTTCCTCTTGCCGTGTTCGGCTCCCTGTTTATCGGAGCGGTTCTTTGGATTTTCATGAACCGGAAAACTTATGATTCCCCGTATATCCTGATTGTAAACTGTAAGGATAAGGATGCGGAGAAGCAGGCGATGGATTACATAAAGGGCTCCGTGAAAAAGCAGGTTTTGAAATCCAAGACAGTTTCCCAAACGGGAATCGAACTGACTTTGGAAGTGCGGTTAAAAGGGGACGATTCGGATTTTGTCCATGCGGCAGCGGAAACGGACGGTGTGGAACATGCGGTCCTTGTCAGCTATAACGGGGATTATATGTCATGAGTACGGGCAGGTTTTTGGATGCAGTGGCAGCGGTGGTGCTTGTATTTACGCTGGGGATTACTTCCGCCCTGCTTTATTTCGGGCAGCAGGAAGACGTGGTGGAGGCGATGGCGCCTGTACGGGAGTTCCCTTACGGGGAAGTCTTTGATAGGTTTCAGGTGATGGAAGTGGAAATTACGGTTTCCGAAGAAGACTGGGCGGACATGCTTGCCAATCCGCTTGCGGAGGAGTATAAGCGGTGTGATGTGACGGTGAACGGAACCGTTTATACGGATGCGGCAATCCGCACGAAAGGGAATACCAGTCTGACACAGGTGGCTTCCAGCGATTCCGACCGGTACAGTTTTAAAATAGAATTTGACCATTATGACAAAAACAAATCCATGGACGGATTGGATAAACTGGTTTTAAATAACCTGTTCTGCGATGCCGCTTATATGAAGGAGTACATTGCCTATGATATTTTCCGCTTTATAGGAGTGGAAACGCCCTATTACGCGTTTGCCGATATTACGGTGAACGGGGAGGAAGCCGGGTGTTATCTTGCCCTGGAAGCCATGGAGGATTCTTTTGTCAGCCGTGTCTACGGAGGAGAAGGACAGCTTTATAAACCGGAAAGCACCATGGCAGGCGGCCCTGCGGGATTCGGAGCGGAAGGAGGCAAAAAGCCGCCGGAAGAATGGGACGGGGAAATGCCGGGTGGAATGGAAGCGCCAGAAGAATGGGACGGGGAAGCGCCGGGTGGAATGGAGCCGCCGGAAAAATGGAGCGGGGAAGCGCCGGGTGGAATGGAAGGGCCGGAAGAATGGAGCGGGGAGAAGCCGGGTAGAATGGATGCACCGGAAAAATTGGACGGGGAAGCGCCGGACGGCATGGGGCATGGCAGAATGGGCGGATTGGGAGGCGGAAACGGTGGTTTTGGCGCCGGTGCCGGTTCGGATTTGGTCTATACGGATGATGACAGGGACAGTTACAGCGATATTTTTGACAATGCTTCTTTTGACACGACGGAGGAGGATGAGCAGCGGGTCATAAAGGCGCTGCAGAAACTGAATACGGGGGAAGAACTGGAGCGATACTTGGATGTGGATGCGTGCCTGCGTTATTTTGCCGCACAGACTTTTATCGTGAACTTGGACAGTTATTACAGTAATTTGAAACACAACTATTATTTGTATGAAAGCGGCGGAAGACTGACGATTCTCCCGTGGGACTTAAACCTTGCGTTCGGCGGTTTCCAATGCAGGAACGCAACGGAAGCGGTAAACAGTGCGGTGGATACCCCCATGGACGGATTGGAGGAAGAACGCCCGTTATTTTCCAAACTGATGGAAGTGGAGGAATATAAGGAGCGTTACCATGGTTATCTGACGGAAATTGCGGAAGGGTATGTGGAAAGCGGACAGTTTTCGGAAGTGCTTTCGGCGGTGCAGGGCGTGATTTCGCCTTATGTGGAAAAGGATGCCACGGCGTTTTACAGTTACCGGGAATTTGTGCAAGCAGCTGGAACCCTGGAGGCTTTTGTGCTGCTGCGCGCGGAAAGCGTGGAAAAACAGCTTGCCGGGGAGATTCCATCCGTCTCCGGTGACAGAAGCCAGGATACGGTTTTGGTGGATGCGTCCGGCATTGATTTGAGTACCATGGGTATGCAGGGCGGGGATGGAGCCGGCGGGAAAGGCAGCAGGGACGGGAACATGTTTGGCGGCGAAAGGATTTCCGGTTCTGTCACGGATGGGATTTTTAATTCCATACAAGTTAAATGAAAACAGGCGCAAAATTCTCCTGCCCGTGCGTCCGCCTAAGCACAACATTTGTAACAGTTACCAAACACATTCCAGGAATGAAATAATTTCCTTGACAATATTTTCCCGTTGCATTACATTAGAATAAATATAATATTTTTAGAATAATTCTAATTCTAAAAATGGTAAGGGCAGCATATGACAAAATATGAGGTGGAAATATATCGTATCATTACCACATGTACGGGACATTTGACCGTGGAGCAAATATATACGGAACTGAAAAAAGAGTATCCGAAAGTTGCTGTGGCGACAGTCTACAACAATGTGAATAAACTGTGGAAAGCCGGGCTAATCCGTAAAATATCCCTTGAAAATATGCCGGACAGATATGACCGGACCGTGAAGCATGACCATTTGGTTTGCCAGCAGTGCGGGAAACTGACGGATATTTCTTTTGAGGATTTGACGTTTTCCCTATGTGAACAAATGGGCGGGGAATTTTTATCATATGATTTAAAAGTTTTTTACATCTGCCCGGATTGCCGGGAACGGCAGCGGCATTTGCCCGAAATAAATATCCCGGAAACAACATAATGCGAAAACAACGTAATACGTAATATTTGAAACAATATAATATCTTTCACCGGAAAGGGGACCGCTATGGTTTTTATGAAACCCAAAAAGAAAAACCTGTTATTGTCTATGTCAGAGCTTGCGGAGGCGGATTACGCAAAAGAATCCGAAGAACTGGAGCAGATGTACCGCCGTCTGCTGAAAGGGCGTGCACAGTTTGAAGAGGTGATGGCGAATATTTTGGATTCACTGATGCAGATCAGCTCACTGGATCTTTCCCTGAATCACTATTCCGAAATTCTAAAGAAGGTGTCGGACAGTGTTTCGGATGCCACCGAATTGATTCATGCGGCTTCAAACGAAGCGGATTCCATCTCCAAGACGGTATCCGCCCAGCACGAGGAGCTGACCAACACCATCATTGAGATTTCGGAGGAGTCGGGCACTGTTTATCAGCGCATCAGGGAAGGACAGCAGGAACTGACTGCCACCAGGGGGCTGTCTGACAGTACCATCGGCGTATCAAAGGAAATGCAGCAGGACATGAACCGGCTGTCAGGGATAATCGGTGAAATGAATCAAGTGATTGCCGGAATTAACTCCATTTCTTCGCAGACCAATCTTCTTGCGCTGAATGCGTCCATCGAGGCGGCAAGGGCGGGGGATGCGGGAAAAGGTTTTGCGGTTGTCGCCGAGGAGATTCGGCAGTTGGCGGATGAAACGAAGAAGCTGACTGCGAGCATGGGATGCTTTGTGGCGGATATACAGAGCGCATCTGCCAAAAGCGTGGAAAGCGTGGATAACACCATTGCGTCGCTGGAGACCGTTACATACAAAATCAGCCATGTATGGGAATTAAATGAGGATAACCGGCAGCGCCTGGAGAAAATTACCAACAACATATCGTCTTTGGCTGTTCTCAGTGAGGAGATCAGCAGTTCCATCATTGAACTGGAGTCGCGTTCTTCGGACATAAACGGCCAGTGCGGCGTGCTGCATGAGGATACGGGGCATTTGCGGGAACACAGCAAGAATATTGACGGTATTGCAAAACCGTTGGGGACGATTGAAACCACGCTGGACGAATCCGTTAAAGTTATGGGAGCCATGACGAAGGATACTTTTTACAGGCTGGAGGATCAAAACTTTGCCGGGTATATCGAGAAGGCAATTACCGCGCACAGGAACTGGTTGGGGAATTTGGAGCGGATTGTCAGGGAACGGACAATTCTGCCGCTGCAGATTGACGACAGGAAATGCGGATTCGGTCATTTTTATTACGCGGTAGCTCCGACCAAACCGGAGGTTTTGAAACTTTGGAAAGAGTTGGGCGGAAAACATAAGAAGTTTCACGCCTATGGAAAACAGGCAATGGATGCCTTATTTGAGGGGGATTATGATAAGGCGGAGAAAGTCTGCCGGGAGGCAGGACAATACTCCGGGACCCTTATCCGTGATTTGGAACAAATCAAAAATGTTTTAAGCAGTTAACTTTCATTCTGTGTTTTCCGTCAGCCGGACGATTTCCTGTCCGGCAACGGAGCGCACCGGTACCGCTGCGGCGAGCAGGCAGGCGGCAACGGCAGCCACAGCCGCTTCCGCGGATGCCAAAAACGGTGCCGCCGTAATCTCCCAGCTCCCTTTTAGTGCGGCATGGAGGAAAAACGTGCCGGCGCAGCCAAGGATACCGCCGGGCAGGAAGGCGTAAATGCCGTAATATGCGCCTTCCCAAAGGCAGGCACGGGACAGACTCCCTGCACTCATGCCGATGGCGCGCTGGATGCCGATTTCCGCCATTCTCGTGTGCAGGTTGGTATAAACGGTATTGATGATATTCAGGATGCCGATAAAGGAGAGGAAAAGAACCACGCCCCATGCCAGCAGGCGCGTTTGGGCAAAGCTAACGGCAAACTGCCTGTCGGTTTCCTCATAGGAGATCCACGTGGTACCGGGAACCCGCTGTGCCAGCGCTTTTATGGTTTGGTCGAAGGACCCGCGGACGGTATCCGGCTTCAGTGTGGGCAGCAGTTCCTGATAATAGTTTTCTCCCGTCAGTTCCGGGTAAACCGTATGGTCCACGATAACCTGGATGCCGTTGGTAAATCCGCCGTTGCCCACGCTTAAGTAGCTGTCATAACCGTCCATGGTGTCTAATACCTGCAGCTCTTTTCCCGCTACGGTGATGGTGCTGCCGGTTTGGATTTCGGTGCGGGCAATTTCCGCTCCTTCAAAGATAAGCGGAACGGGATTGCGGACGATGCACCCGGCGCCGGATTGTAAGCGTTCCAAGTCCCTGTCCGGTATTTTCCCACCGAAATAAGCGTCCAAATAGGCGGCATTCAGTCCCACTACCTGAAAACTTTCCCCGGCATGGAGGGAAAAGCCAAGGGAAATCCCTTCGGGCTGATTCTGTCCGTTGAGAGTATAGAGGGAGAACTGCATGGCAGCCACGGCAGCCACCCGGCTGTCTTCCTCCATCGTTTTTAAATCGCCGGCAGAAAATCCGGCGGTTTCGTTTATGACGGAATAATCGCCCAAATGCTTTCCGGCTTCCCCGGCGGCGTCCAAAAGGGAGATACTTCCCTGCAGAACCGTATAAACCGCAATGCCCATGACAAGGGAAAGGACGGTAACGGCAGTACGTCCCCGGTTCCTTCTTAAGTTCAGCCGCGCGTAATACCGTTCAAAGTTCCGGATTTGTTTGGCGCTGCGTTTTTCCCGTCTTGTGTGCATACGGGCAGGGATGGGTGCCCGCGGGCGGCGGCAGGCAATTGTTTTTTGGCTCCCGGAGGGTTTTGCGTTCCGGCCGGCGCCGGATATGGCAGTTACGGGGGGCACTTTGGCCGCAAAAAGGGCAGCGGGAAGCGCTGCAGCCAAAGCGGACAGCAGGGTGACGGCAGCGCCTGCCAAAAGGTATGCCCATTTGCCCGCGCTGTTTTCCGCAATCAGCCGGTTTAATCCGGCCTGGTCCTGCACCAAAAAGACTTCCGGTGACAGAAGGCTTGTGGCAGCAGTGAGGATACCTTTCGCGGACAGGCTTCCCATAAAAAGTCCGGCGGGTATACCGATGGCGCATAAAAGCAGTATTTGGGCGGTTACGAGAAAATAAAGCTGTCCTTTCGCGGCTCCTACGGCACGGAGAATGCCGTATTGTTTTTTCCGTTTGGAAACGGTTATTTTCAGGATGTTGAAAATGACGAATCCCGCCGCCGAGAGGAGCAGTGCACCGACCATGATTCCGGCAGAGGACAGGAGGGAAAAGCCCTGGCCGGAGAGTTCCGTGTCGGCGGCATCCGCATCGTAGGGAATGCCCATGGCATCCAGATAAACGGTATTGTACATCATATCCAGTTCATGGACATGCAAAGCGGAAACCAAATCATCCATGGTTGGCTGGAAGGGCACATGGTCTGCGGTACGGATATCGACATGGTAGTAAAGGAAGCGTTCCGGCAAAAGCGCTTCTGCCGTTCCTTCGCCGGCGATGCCCTGGACGATTCCGGCGGCATATCCCATATAATTGCTTTCGGTTATGCCTGTCAAAGTAAAGTCGGCGGTATAGGCATGGGAGGTGGTTTCGATTCCGTGCCGGAGCGCTTTCGAGAGGGAAAGGGTAATGGTATCCCCTGTTTTTCCCGAAAATCCCAAAAACTGCAGGACGTCTTCCGGCAGTGCAAGTTCCATCGGAGCCTGCGGAAGTCTTCCTTCCTTTAATTTCATGAGGGAAGGGTGGAAGGTAAGGGAATCCCCATGGTATTCGCTGATGCCCAGGGTGAGCGCCCGGTTCAGGGGGACGGTTCCGAGGGAGACCGATACCCCTGCATGGGACAGTCGTTTGTCGTTTTGCAGGGCTTCCACCTGTCCGGCATTCATTTGGACAAAGGTTGCATACTGGCTGCCGCTGATGGAGGCTGCCTGCTGTTTACGCATGGCGGACAGCATTCCGGCGGATTGTCCGATGGCGGCAGTCATCGCGGCGGAAAGTATGACGGCAAGCAAAACAAGGAGGGAAGTGACCCGTTGTGCCAGCAGTTCTTTCAGGGCATAGGCGAGGATGGGGCAGTCTTTTATGCCCGCGGGCAGCCGCATTTGTGCGGATGTTTGGTCTGAATTTTTTTGTATTTTTTGTATTTTCATCTGCCGTCCACCTCCGAAAGTATCCCGTCCGTAATTTGGAACCGGCGTTCTGCCATGCGTGCAATCCGGCTGTCGTGGGTAATGACGACCAACGTCCTGCCCGTTTTCTTCCAAATATCCGTCAGCAGTTCCATGACTTCGCCGCCGCTTTTGCTGTCCAGGTTGCCGGTGGGTTCGTCGGCGAAAATAATGTCCGGTTTTGCAACAAGCGCCCGGGCTATGGCAACCCGCTGCTGCTGGCCGCCGGACAGTTCATGGGGCAGGTGTGTGATGCGGTCCGCGATGCCGAGTAATTCCGTAAGTTCGCAGACATAGGCTTCTTCCGGCTGTTTACGCTCCAAAAGCAGGGGCATCAGGATGTTTTCCCGCGCCGTAAGGACGGGCAGGAGATGGAACTGCTGGAAGATAAACCCGATGTTCCGGCGGCGGAATGCGGAACGTTCCCTGTCGTTCATCCGGTAAATGTCCTTTCCGTCATAAAACAGGCTGCCGGAAGTGGGGGCATCCAAGCCGGACAGAAGATGGAGCAGGGTACTTTTGCCGCTGCCCGACGGCCCCATAATCGACAGGAAATCGCCCTGTGCAATTTCCAAACTGGCATGGTCGAGTGCGGTAATCCGGTTTTCCCCGCTGCCGTAGATTTTCAATAATTCTTTTGCTTTCACATGCATAAAATAACCTCCTATTCCAGCAGGTAATTTGCCTGGGACGCCATCCGGACAGAAAGCCTGGCAGCAATTACAGACATTTGGCTGGCATAAGGAGAGTGTAGAGCATAAATCCCAAGAATTTTCCAAAGTTCGTGAATATCCTGTGGAGGTATTTTATAGAAAAAACAGGAAAACAATTGAGCTGTCGATGGACCAATCAGGACGCGAGGTACGCAAAGAGGACAGGCTGCTTGACCTGACGGCAAAAGAATTTGATTTGCTCCTGTTTTTTATGGAAAATCCGGGAAAGGTTTTTACCAAAAAGCAGATTTACCGTGCCGTTTGGAATGACGAATATGCTTATGATGATAACAATATTATGGTTCATATCCGCCGGTTAAGAAAAAAGATTGAGGATAGTCCCGAAAATCCCAAATACATTTTAACCGTATGGGGGGTAGGATATAAATTCGGAGGTGAAACAGAATGAAGGCGGTCAGTATCGTTTTGGCGTTTATCTGTATGGGACAGCTTATTTATATCCTCCATATCCGGAAACAACTGGCAGAATGGCTCGTTTTTTTGAAAAACCTTCATAAAGCGCCGGAACGGAAATTTTTTGTGAAGGGCAATGATATTCTTGCGGATATCAACTTTGAGTTAAACGGCATTTTGGGGGAAAGCCGCAGACAGATTGTGAAACTGCGCAGAGCCGAAACGGCGAACCGGCAGTTATTGACGGATTTGTCACATGACGTAAAAACCCCGCTGGCATCCTTACTTGGGTATTTGGAGTCTTTGGATTCCCAAAACGCAAAAGAACAGGAGGAATATATCCATGTAGCATACCGGAAAGCGCTTGATTTACAGGAACTCATCGATATGCTTTTCCAGTGGTTTCCGTTTCAAATGACGGACTGGTTATTCCTGGCGATGAGCTTCCTTTTATATTCGGCCGTTTGTATCAATGTGGTTCCGCCCGTTTGGGAAACGGAAACGGGATTGGGCTGGCAATTGTCAGGGAGCTGACGACCGCCATGTCCGGCGAGGTAATAGCCCAAAGCGGGGAAAAGACGACATTCCGCGTGGCTTTGCCGCTTTGGAACCGTTAAGAAATAACTTTAGCACAGAATGAATTTCCGTCCTGTAAGGGAATTTTAAGATTTGGTAAAGGGATGTGTCAGGGTTCTCCGGTAAAATAAAAAGAGGAGGTGACCATCAGATGGATGAGTATGTAATAAGGACAGAGAACCTGACAAAAGAATATCAGGGCAGGATTGCGGTAGACCGGATAAACCTTCACGTGCCAAAAGGAAAATGCTGAATCTGGTCCGCCCATCGGGCGGCAGTCTTTTCCTTTTTGGTGAAGGCTGTTCCAGGGTCAGTAAAAAGAACGGACACCGCATCGGCTCCGTGATTGAAACCCCTGCTTTTTACGAGAATCTGACGGCAAAAGAGAATTTGGAGATTTTGGCACGGCTGTGGGGAAGACACCGTAGAGACACCATAGAATATGCCCTTTCTTCCATGAATTTGGATAAGGAAGGCAGGAAACTGTTCCGGGAATATTCGTTGGGAATGAAACAGCGCCTGGGGTTAGCTGCAGCGGTTATGCATGAACCGGAATTATTGGTTTTGGATGAGCCGATGAATGGGCTGGATCCGGTGGGGATATATGAAACCAGAAAATATTTCCTGCAGTTATGCAGGGAAAAAGGTACCACCATATTTATTTCCAGCCATGTGTTAAATGAAATCGAGCAGTTGGCGGATGTGATAGGCGTAATGAATAACGGAAAATTGCTGGAAGAAACGACTATTCAGGAGCTATACGGAAGCAGGCGCAGATATGCGGAATTTACGGTGTCTGATGTGAATAAGGCGGCTTTGGTGTTGGAACGGACGTTTGGAATTTCGGATTATGTAATTGCAGGAAGCAGCCGGCTGCGGCTGTATGAGAACATTGACAGCAGGGCGGACATTAACGGCGCTTTTGTGAAAGAGGGGATTTTTGTTGCGGATATCCGTGTCGAAGCGGGTAAATTGGAAGATTATTTTACGGATCTAGTTGGGGGTGCGGGCAATGGCTGATATCATATATTGCGAATGGCTGAAATTAAAACGTTCAAAAATTACGCTGATTTGGGTTTTGGGTTCTTTCATTGTACCGTTTTTAGTTACCGTAAATGATATCCGGATTGCATTGTCCAATCCGGCGGCTGTCCTTAGCCTGGACGGAATCTATGAAGATACGGTTATGTTTCTGATGCTGTTGTTTGGTCCCCTCGTTATGGCTGTGGTTGCCACATTTCTGGTAAGCAGGGAATATACGGAAAAAACAATAAAAACCGTTTTTGCCGTTCCGATAGGGCGCAGACAGTTTTTGGCGGGCAAGTTTATCATGCTTTTTATTCTCGTATTGCTGTTTATGGTTTTGTCATGGCTGGATATTGTTGTGATATCCTTACTATGCGGTTTGTTTATGCATGTTTTGCCGGTAAGCCCATTAGCGGCAGTCAGCCTGCTGAATGTAGTATTGTCAGGTTCACGGGTGGCGGGATTTTATCCGTGGACTGCGGTTTACCTGCTGCTGACCGGCAGGATGGCACAATCGGGGTGCCCTGTTTGGCTCGGAATACTAATCATTTTTTCGGTGTGCGGATTTGGCATAGGGGCAAGCCTCATCCGATTCCAAAAAGAAGTCATTGGATGAAGTCCCAAGCCGGAAGCCGGCAGCCGCCACCGCCCCTTCCCGGTTACGGAGCTTTAAGGTGCCGCCGTGTTTTTGACACAGGATAAGGCTGGAGTACAGTCCCATACCAAAATGTTCCGGGTTTGTATCCTGTGTGCCGAACGGTTTTGGTCCGTCGTTTAGCAGGTGGGCGGGATAGCCGTCTCCGTCGTCGGATACCGTCAGCGAGAGAAAGCCTTCCGTCAGTGAAAGGTTAATGCGGATGCAGCGGCAGGCGAAACGGGCGGCATTCCCCATCAGGTTTTCCGCCACGGTAAGGAAAAGGGCATGATCCAGCAAAACGATGTCCTGTCCAGCCGTTTTGCAATCCGTCCCGGCGTCCGTACAGGTTATGTCGGTACTTATCTCCGTATGCTGTGCGGGAGCCAGCCATTTGGCGGTTTCCCTTAACTCCATGCACAGGGCGGAAACGGATACCCGGTCCGTCTGCAAGGGCATTTGGCTAAGCCGCTGGATGCTGCCCATTGTTTCCACATACCGTTCCATGCGGAGGGTGTAGGTTTCCAGCCGCCGGACGGTCTGGTCATCGCGGATGCCCTGGCGCATCAGCGTTACCGTTCCCTTAAGGACCGTAATGGGGTTGCGCAGGTTGTGGGAAAAAGCAGCATTGAGCCGTTTGTATTCCTCCGCCTGCCGCCACAGTTCCCGGTTGGTTTCCAAAAGCCGGACACGCATGGTTTCAAAGGCGGCGCAGACTTCCCCAAGTTCGTCCTTTGGCAGTTCGGAATGGGGAATCGAAAATGTAAGGTCCTGCTGTCTGATCCGTTCGGTCCCCGCCCGGAGAATGGCAATGGGGCGTTTTAATTTCCAATGGTAAAACAGGGTGGCGGCTATGCCCAAACCGCTGACCGGAAACAGGATGCAGGATAGGATTGTGATACCCGTTAGCAGACCGGACAGGCGTTTCTGTCCGGGGGAAGGAGACACCAAAGCCGTCACCGTACCGGAGAAGTCGATGGAGATGCCGCCGGAAGGGATCGTATTTGCATAGGCGGTACAGACAGCCCAGGTCAATGCCACGAGGAACAGGGAGACGGCAAGGCAGGTCAATGCCAGGAGGAAAAACGTCTGTTTCAGGCTTCTGTTTTTTATCCAACCCATTGGTATCCGCACCCCCAAACTGTCCTGATGTAGCCATGGCTTGTCTGTGCCGCAAATTTTGTGCGTATTTTGCGGATGTGTTCCATCACCGTATCGCTGCTTCCGTCCCCGTCGATGCCCCAGACATGTTCGTAAATCCGCTCCCGGCCAAAGACCTGGCCCGAATGCAGGGAAAGCAGTTCCACGATGTCAAATTCTTTTTTGGAAAGCATAACGGCGCTTCCTCCAATGGTAATGCCCCTTCCGGAATAGTCGATGACCATGTCGCCAAAAAAGCGCAGGACGGACGCTTCCTGCTTCCTGTTTTCCCGGCGCAGATGCGCTGCCACCCTTGCACCGAGTTCGTCCAAATCAAAGGGTTTCACGATATAATCATCTCCGCCTGCCTGGAAGCCCCTGATTTTATCGGCGGTTTCCACGCGTGCGGTCAGGAACAGGATGGGGCAGGAAATATGTTCCCGGATTTTCCGGCAGACCTCCATCCCGTCCATACCGGGCATATTGATGTCAAGCAGCACCAAATCAGGGTTTTTTGTTAAATAAGGCAGAGCTTCCGCTCCGCTGCGGGCAGTATAGATTCGGTAGCCCTGCATTCCGAAATAACTTCCGAGCAGATCCGTGATGCCTGCTTCATCGTCTACGATTAAAATGGTTTCTTTTATAACGGTTCCTTTTAAAACAGTTTCCTTCATATATATAATCCGCCTTTCTGCGAAAGGCACCGATGGGGTTATGAAACCCATT
>CAJUMD010000096.1 GCA_910587275.1 uncultured Kineothrix sp. | reverse complement strand
ATTAGAAATAGCCCATTTTTGCCATCAGGTTTGAACAGATGCCGGCAGGGGAAGCCCAGGGAGACAGGAACCAAACCGGGCAGGGGGTTCCTCTCCCGGCTTTTGCGTCCGCACTCACCCCCCGAACATAGCATTTCAGCCTGAACTGTTGCGTTCCGCTTATACCTTAAACCGGTTCACACTCTCCATCAGCACTTTTACCTTGTCTTCCAAATCCTTAATGATTACGTTGGAATCATCCACCACATCCGACAGTTCCACGGTCATTGCCGATGTCTCCTGTGCTGCCGCGGCATTGTCCTGCGCCAAACGGTTCAGCTCGGAAAGGGAATGTGTCACATTCACCCTCTGCCTGTCCATTTCTTCCGTCATGGTTTCAATGGATTGGACGGAAACCACGCAGTTCTCCAGTTCTTTAAACAACTGGTTGAATTTATCCTGGGTTTCCGAAAGGGATGTTACCTGAACATCCACGGAAGCATTGATTTCCTGCATCACGTTTACGGACTGGGAAGCATTCGCTAACAGTTCGTTTACCACCCGGTTGATTTCCTCCACGGATGATGCGGACTGGTGGGCAAGTTTGGCGATTTCGTCGGCGACTACCGTGAATCCCCTGCCAAGTTCCCCTGCCCTTGCCGCCTCTATGCTGGCATTGAGGGCAAGCAGCCCCGTCTGGTCCGAAATCTCGTTAATCAGGTTCGCCGCTCCCTGAATCTGCTGTACGGACTTATTCGTCAGTTCGGTCTGTTTATGCATATCCTCGATGTACGTCCGTGTTCTGTTGTTTACTTCAATCAGATGGTTCAGGGTGTTCATGGACTGTATACTCAGTTCCTTCATGTCCTTGGCATTTCCGTCCAAATGCTCCACCTCAATGCCCGTCTTTTCTATTTTATCCGCAATGACAATAACCTCATCCGAAGCCACATCCGTGGAAGCAGCCTGTCCGTTCACATTATTTGCAATGGAATCCACCGCCTTGGATGCTTCCCCGATGGAAGTCCGCATATTGCCGAATACCCGCTCGAAATCTTCCAGGGCTTTGTTTACGCCACCGGCCACATCCATGATTCCCTCAATCAGTTTCTGCATATTCTTTTGGGCTATGTTCATGGCATCCGCCGTCTGTCCGATTTCATTTTCCTGCTTTACCATGATTTCCGCGGTCAGATCCCCTTGCGACAGGTTCACCGCAAATGCCTGCATTTTCTTTAACGGTTTTACGATATGGGTTCCATAGAAAAATGCAATGGCAAGCGCCAGTACCACCACAAGAATAAATACCACATCTACGCGCAGCAGCGCATTGTCATAGGACTTTTGGAGATAAGTCTTTACTTCCGCCATGTCTTTTTCCATATCGTCCACGTAATTTCCTGTGGAAACTATCCAGCCCCAAGGCTCAAATATCTGGGAATATGCGACTTTCGGCGCCACCGTTACGCCGTCCGACTTCGTGAAATAGAATTCATTGAAACCGCCTTTTTCCTCACTCTGGCAGGTTTTCATGATTTGTTGGATGATCATCACCCCGTTTGGGTCTTCCAGCTCAAAACGATACGCGCCTTCCTGGTCTACGAGAATGGGGTGCATCACTAAAATATAGTCCGTATCGTCAATCCAAAAATACCCGCTGGCATCATCCCTGTAACGCATTATGCGGATGATTTCCTTCGCATCCGTTTTTGCCTGTTCCTCCGTTTTCTCCCCCGCAAGGAATTTGTCGTACTCGCTCTGCAGTACCGATATCGTACTCTGTACTTCGGATTTAATCTCCGCATTGTAACCGCTGTTTACCGCCGCCACATAGGTATTATAGGCGGTTTCCGACATGTCCTTAATTGACAGCACCCCGTTTAACCCGATTGACACCGCTGTCAGCACAACAAGCAGTCCCGTTAACAGCATAATGGTATTCCGCAGGCTCTTTGTTTTCTTCTTCGTATCCATCCGTTCCTCTCCCTCTCTTTTTTCCGTTGCCAAATCTTCCGCAGCAGATATGTATTATTATCATACAACACTCGGGACATTTTTACCATATTTTACGGGAATTTTCTTCATTTTTTGCATAAATTTATGCATAAAAATCATATTAATCCCCCTTTTGCCCATTATTATGCACTAATATCATCTGGTAAACCTCCCGTTTTCCGATTCCCCTGTCTTTCGCTACCCGCTTCATCGCCTCTTTCCGCTCCATGCCCTGTCCTTCATAATATTCCATATGTTCTTCAATGGAAAGCTCCAGCCAATCCTGCCTTTGTTCCTCCTGCTTCGCAGCCATGCTTTTTCCTTCCACCACAAGCACATATTCTCCCCTGGGTTCCGTCTCCCCGTAATACGCCAGCGCTTCTTCCATGGTCATGGGCATTACCGTCTCAAATTTCTTCGTCAATTCCCTGCATAACGTAAGCCTCCGGTTCCCAAGCGCCCCGCTTAATTCCTGCAGGGTTCCCACCAAATGATGTGGGGCTTCGTAGAGGATAATGGTCCTGCTTTCCTGCCCAAGCTCCTCCAATACCGCTTTCCGCTCCTTCTTATCCGCCGGAAGAAATCCTTCAAAGCAAAACCGCCTTGTGCTCAAACCCGACAGGGTCAGCGCGGTGATGCAGGCAGCCGCTCCCGGCAGGGATGTTACACGGATTCCCGCTTCCAGGCAGAGAGCCACCAGGGTTTCCCCCGGGTCCGATACCGCCGGGGTGCCTGCATCCGTCACCAGCGCCACATCCTTCCCTTCCCGCATCAGGCCGATCAGATAATGCGCCTTTTCCACACGGTTATACTCATGATAGCTGGTCATCGGTGTCTTGATTTCAAAATGGTTCAGCAGCTTAATGCTGTTGCGCGTATCTTCCGCCGCAATGAGATCCACACTGCGCAGCGTATCCAACACCCGGAACGTAATATCCCCAAGGTTTCCTATGGGCGTGGCACATAAATACAACATTCCCGCCATACGTTTTCCTCCCTTTTCCGTCAGTAACCGTATATTTCGTAAATCTCCGGCATGTATACCCCCGGTTCCCGGTAAACAATCAGCGGCTTTTCCACCCTCATGCGCGGTCTCCCGCCCCGGTTGGCTTCCAGCAGCACCATGTTCGGCTCTTTATCCACGAAAGGATAAACAAGCTGCATCCGCTTCGGCTCCAAACGGTATTTCTGCAGAGTCACCATGATTTCCGCCAACCGGAACGGACGGTGCACCATGTAAAAATTCCCGCCCGGTTTCAGTACCTTTGCCGCCTGGGACACCACATCCTCCAGGGTACACAGGATTTCATGCCTTGCGATTGCCTTTGGCGCATCCGGGTTTTTGATTCCGTGCTGTTCGATTATGTACGGAGGATTGCAGGTCACAACATCAAAGGAGGCAGCGCCGAACAGCGTTCCTGCCTCCTTCATATCCCCCTGCACAATCGCGATTTTATCCTGCAAATGATTTAATTCCACGCTCCGTTTCGCCATATCGGCGCTTTCCGGCTGGATTTCCAGTCCCGTCAGGTGCGATGCTTCCGTTTTGGCTTCCATAAGAATCGGGATGATACCGGTTCCCGTTCCCATATCAAGAACCCTGTCTCCCTTTTTTGCCCTGGCAAATCCGGATAACAGCACCGCATCCATGCCGAAGCAGAATTTCTCCGGGTTTTGGATAATCCGGTAACCGTTTCTCTGAAGCTCGTCCAGCCTCTCGTTTTCTTTCAGATTAATTGTCATCCAGCTTCGACTTTCCTTCCTGCTTTTCCAGTTTCTCCAGCTTCTTCAGTTCCTCATCGACCTCCACTTTGGAATTTTTGTTATGTTTCCTGCGGAACCGGAGCTGGTCCACCCGGTACTCCTGGATTTCCCTTTCGTCATCCTTCATGATTACAACTTTTACCAGTTGGCGCAGTACGTTGACACTGTGCACTTCTCCCTTGTATCCGTCGTCCGTGGTCACGAAGTCGCCCACATTGGGCAGTTTCCGGTTCAGTTCCTCGTAGGTTTCCTCCTCGTTTTTCAAACAGCACATCAGCCGTCCGCACACCCCCGATATCTTCGTGGGATTCAGGGAAAGGTTCTGTTCCTTCGCCATCTTAATGGACACCGGAATAAATTCGGAAAGGTAAGTGTGACAGCAGAGCGCCCGTCCGCAGATACCAACGCCGCCCACTATCTTCGTCTCATCCCTGACACCGATCTGGCGCAGCTCTATCCTCGTCTTAAATACCGAAGCAAGGTCCTTTACCAGTTCGCGGAAATCGATGCGCCCGTCCGCGGTAAAATAAAACAGCACTTTATTGTTGTCAAATGTATATTCCGCATCAATGAGCTTCATATCCAAATGATGCTTCTTAATTTTTTCCAGGCAAATCTTAAAAGCATCCTTCTCCTTTGCCTTATTCGCCGCTTCCTGCTCCATGTCCTTAGGAGTGGCAATGCGCAGCACCGGTTTTAACGGCTGGATAATCTTGTCCCCTTCCATCTCCTTCGGTTCGCTGACCACCGTCCCAAACTCGATTCCCCTTGCGGTTTCCACAATGACGTGGTCCCCCTTTTTGACACGGAACCGTCCGGGGTCAAAAAAATAAATTTTCCCTGCGGTCCTGAAACGTACTCCTATTACTTTCACCATAATCTATCAACCTCATGAATTTTCCTGAATTGTCAAAAGCAGAAGCTCCATCGTCAAATCGAAGTTCACGTTTGCACTGAGGCGCGCCTTCGCTTTTTCAAGGGAATGGATGATGCATTCGATTCCCTCGTACGTGCTTCTGTCGGCTACTTTTCTAATATACTGTATTTCCTCCCTGAAAATCAAGTGGTTGGCATCATTTGTCGCCTTAAACATCAGCACGTCGCGATACCAAACCGCAAGAATGTCAAAATAATCATTGACATCCAGTTTGTATTCGCCGATTTTCTTAATCGCCGCCACGATTTCACTGATTTCCATATCGTTAATATATTTCAAAAGGGTAATGGCTTCTTCCTTAACACGGTCAAAGTCTTCGCTGGCCGCCAGCATCTTCGCCTTTCCGATGTTCCCCCTGGCAAACGCCACGCAAATGTCCGCCTTATAGTCCGGTACCTGCATCGTTTCCATTAAGAAACGCTTCACCTGGCTGTCTTTCACCGGCTTCATGTTCCATACCACGCAGCGGCTTAAAATGGTGGGAAGAAGGGATTCCACGTTCGCGGTCAGTATCAGGATAACCGTGTACTCCGGCGGCTCCTCCAACGTTTTTAACAGGGCATTCTGCGCCTGTACCGTCATTTTCTCCCCTTCGTTTATGATATAAACTTTACGCCGGCTGCTGTACGGTTTGATTCCCACGCTCCCGTTAATCTGCCCACGGATGTCCTCCACGCCGATGGTTCCCGGTTTCTCGTGGGTCACGTAAATGACATCAGGCTGGTTGCCGGTTGCCATCTGCTTACAGGAACGGCATTCTCCGCAAGGCTCCGTCATCCCCGACGATATATCCGGCTTCTCACACTGAAGGGCAGCGGCAAAAATTTTTGCCACAAACTCTTTCCCGGAGCTCCGCTCCCCGTTTATGATATAAGCATGGGAAATCTTGCCGGATTCCAACGCATTCCGTAAATGTTCCTTCAGTTGTTCCTGCCCTATGATATCTGCAAATTTTGCCATCCGTTATCCTCCGTGCGCCGTCAGGTGAAAATATCCAAAAGCAGACCCCTTATTTCACCTATCATGTTTAAAATCCCTAAATTGTCCTTCTCGTCCTTCACCAGCTCCTGTGCCAGTTCATCCAGCTTTTCATCCACCAGACGCACAATACCGTATACCCGGTGCCGTCCCCTTTTATCGAGGAAATTTTCCCGGGAAAACGCATGGGAACGGTTTACGATTTCATTCATAAATTCCTTAACCAGTCCCCGGTACTTTTTCATGTCTTTGATATCCCGATGTTTCGCCAGTTTATCTCCCTGCATCGTAATTTCTTCCATCAGCATCGTAAGCCGTGCCTGCAGTTCCTGCTCCTCGATATGGCTGACAAGGGTAAATTTAAAGGTTCCGTCCGTAGGCTGCTGCTGTACCGGCTGCTCCACCGGCACCGGTTTCATAAGCTGATTCACTTTGATATCCATACCCGCACCCTCCTGTTATATCATACGCGCTGCCCGCATATCCTGCCTATATTTCAATAACCCGGATCATGTTCGTCGTACCCGAAATCCCCAGCGGAACGCCCGCCGTCAGTACCGCCAAATCGCCGCGCTTCACATAGCCTGCCTTTTCCACCGCACGCGCCGCCTGTTCAAACAAATCATCCGCCTTTTCCTCTTTTTCGATTAAGAGGGGAACAACGCCCCAGGAAAGGTTCAACTGCCGGCACACCCTGGGATTGACCGCACATGCGATAATCGGACAGTCCGGTTTATATCTCGATATCATGCCCGCCGTAAATCCCGACATCGTAACCGTAACGATGGCAGCCGCTTTTAAATCTGCGGCAGTCGTACACGTGGCATGGGAAATGGCGGTGGTCACATCCGGCGAAACCGTATCTACCCTCCGCTTCATGCGGGAAGTATAATCAATGTCCTTTTCCGAGCGCTCCGCAATTTTCGCCATCGTCCTTACCGCTTCCACCGGATATTTTCCTGCCGCGCTCTCGCCCGAAAGCATAATGGCGGTGGTCCCGTCATAAATGGCATTGGCGATATCCGTGGCTTCCGCCCTTGTAGGTCTTGGATTCTTTATCATGGATTCCAGCATCTGTGTCGCCGTAATGACATGCTTACCCTGTGCTTCCGCCATTTTAATCATCTTTTTCTGGAGTACGGGAACTTCCTCCAAAGGAATTTCCACTCCCATATCGCCCCTTGCCACCATAATGCCGTCGGACACGGACAGGATTTCCTCCAAATTCTGGATACCCTGCATGTTTTCGATTTTAGCAATGATTTTCATGGTACTGTTGTGTTCTTCCAAAATCTTCCGCACTTCCAAAATATCTTCTTTACATCTGGCAAATGAAGCAGCTATGAAGTCATAACCAAGTTCACAGCCGAATATAATATCCGCCCTGTCGGTTTCGTTAATGTAAGGCATGGATAAAATGGCATTTGGCACATTTACCCCTTTATGGTTGGACACCGTCCCGCCGTTCACCACGGTACAAACGATTTCCTCCCCCTTAATTTCCTCCACCAGCATTTCGATTAACCCGTCGTCAATTAAGATGGACATTCCTGTTTTCACGTCATTTTTCAGGTTCTTATAGGTAATGGAAGCCCTTTGGGAATCCCCCAGTACATCTTCCGTGGTCAGGGTAAACCTCTGCCCCGCTGCCAGTTCTGCCCTGCCGCCCTCAAAATCGCGCAGCCGGATTTCCGGTCCTTTCGTATCCAACAGCGTGGCTACGGGAAGGTTCAGCTCGTTGCTCACCTTCACCACCCTCGCAAACTTCTTCTTATGCTCCTCATGGGTTCCATGGGAAAAATTGAAACGTGCCACGTTCATGCCCGCCAGCATCAATTCCTTTAGCTTTTCCTCGCTTTCGCTTGCGGGTCCTATGGTACAGATAATTTTCGTTTTTCTCATATTACTTTCCTGCTTCCTTTCCTGATTTTCTTTCTGCATCTTTTCCCTGTTAATATTTGTTTCCCTTCTTCATTTCCATTTGTTTCCATATTCTTTCCCTGTTCTTTCACCACTCTTATCTTTCCATCTATTATACCCTGCACATGCAAACGCTGTCTGACGTAATCCAAAAGGGTTTCCATTATTTCCCCATCCAGCCGTTCCCCCGGTGCAGCCAGCGGTATTCCCGGAGGATACAAATTCAAAAAACCGGCGGATATTCTTCCTGCGGCATCCTCCATACGGATTTCCTCCTGCGCGGCATCATAGGCTTCCGCAATCGGCATGACCGCTTCGGCTTCCGGCATCCATGCACCCCCGGTACGATGCCCGCCCATGTCTGCCCGCTGCACCGCCGCCGTTCCGCATCCCTGACGCAGTCCGGCATCAATCTCCATCAGGGCATCTGCCAGCCGCTTCCAGCACTCCGGTCCGTCCATCATGGTTACAATTGCCAGCACATATCCCTCCGCCGCCATTTCCATCTGCAAATGGTACTTCTCCAAAAGAATATCATACAATTCCCGCCCGGTCATCCTGCCGTCCGCCACACCGATTACCAGCTTGCACGGGTCCTGCCGGATGGCGGAACCCACTTCCGGTATCTTCACATAGCGGCATTTTTTTACCGCTTCCTCCAGTCCCCGCCGGTAGCCAAGCAGCCTGTCCAGCCGTTTCCGTCCTTCTTTTTCCACCATATCCATACAGCCCGATACCGATGCCATTAATACGTAAGAAGGGCTGCTCGTCTGGAAAACCGCCAAATACCGTTCCAGTCTGCGCCGGTCTGCCAATGCCCCGTCGTCCGTACCGACTCCGTGTTTCCGGTCCGCATCCCGCCCCCGGCTGCTGTTATGGCTCCAATGAACCAGCGCGGTCTGCGTCATTGCCGGAAGCGTTTTATGGACACTGTGTATCACCAAATCGGCGCCCAGCCTGACGGAACCGGCAGGATACGCCCCATGGAATCCAAAATGCGCGCCGTGCGCCTCATCCACAATCAAAGGAATCCCGTGTGAATGGACAATGTCCGCAATTTTTCCCACGTCCGATACCACCCCTTCATAAGTGGGGGAAGTAAGGATGACTGCCGCACAATCCGGGATGTCCCGCAAAGCTGCCGCCACCGCTTCCGGGTCCACCGCCCCTGCAATGCCAAACTCCGCCCAGCCTTCCGTCACGCCAGGATATACATATGCAGTCTTAAGCTCCCGCAGATACGCTGCATGATATACCGATTTATGGCAGTTACGTGCCATCAGGACCCGGTCCCCCTGCCGTGTCACCGAGAAAACCGCACTCAGAATACCGCAGGTGCTCCCGTTCACAAGATAATAGCTGCTTCCGGCTCCGTACAGCGCAGCCGCCCGTTCCTGCTCCCTGCGTAAAATTCCTTCTGCCTGATGGAGATTATCAAACCCGTCTATCTCCGTAATATCCAAACCGTAAGCCGCCGCCAGCGGCCCCTTTACCGCTTCCCCATTCCTTTTATGCCCCGGCATATGGAACGGGTAAACGTCCGATTTTCCGTATGCTTCCAGCCGTCTGTATAATTCTCCCACTATCTTATCCCTGATTCCGTACTTTTATTCTCTGTTTCCTGGGCTGCCGGATACGTCTCCCATGCCCTTTATGCAGTCCCACTGTCTCTAACAGCGAGCAGTATTTATCCGCCGCCGTAACAATCCACGCCTCCCGGCACTGGGGCGGTACCACCGTCAGCGGCCACATATGCTTCTTAATGATATCCCTCTCCCTCGGTGTCAGCTTGTATTCCCTCGCGGCATTCCTGAGCGCAATCCCCGGATGGTAAAAGCCGTGCAGATTTCTGACGTCCCTATGGTTTTTGTCATGCCAGTCATACAGGAAATAATCATGCAGAAGCGCCCCTCTGACCAGTTCCCTCCTGCTGCAGGGTATGCCCAGCTTTTTGCTGATGGCGAGACTGTACTTCGCCACGTCGATGCAGTGGCTGTTCACGGTCATGTTGCCGTGCTGGATATGCTCCTTTGTCCGGTCAAAATTCTCGGAAGCCAGTATATCCCCGCCATATTGCTTTAACAACCGGTATATCTCTTTTTGGTTATTAAAAAACTTCTTATATTTGTTCCTTTCTTTTTCCGTTCTTCTTTTCCTGTCCCTCATTCTTTCTGCCACCCATCATATCTTACTCCATTAATAATAACATACTACCGGGAATCCGGTATACACATATTCATAAATAATTTGCGCTTTTTCATAAGGAAGGTTGATACAGCCGTGCGACCCGTTAGTCCGGTAAATATCCCCGCCAAAAGAACTGCGCCATGTCGCATCGTGCATCCCGATATTCCCGTTAAACGGCATCCAGTACGATACCGGCGTGGCATAATTCTCCCCGCGCAGCACTGCATTGCGCGTTTTGTAAGTCAGTCCGAAGACACCTGCCGGAGTACTCCATCCCCGCGATGCGTTTCCGGAAACAAAATCGCTTTCCAATACGATTTCCCCGTCCACATACAAATACAAATGCTGCCTTCCCAAATCAATTTCCACATACGTATCATCAATGCTTACCTGCCACGATGCTTTTTCCTTATCGGTATGCACCGGCTGCCTCTCCATAGTTTCCCCGTTTTTCACCGCATTAACCAGCACGGGCGTTTCCGCTTCCAAATCCGTCAGCCAGCCGAATACCCCGTTATGCAGGTCAATTTCCCTGCCGTCGGTCGTATGGAACACTTTGCTCTTTCCATAAGTATCGTATTCATCCGCCTGTCTCGATAGGAATTTCTCTATTTTTTTCTCATCCAGTTCCACATTATCTTTTTCCACATTAATCCATTTACGGATGACATCGGCATCCACCACCACCCGGTTTCCGTTCCAGTCATACACGATGCAGGCGCTGATGTAACGGTTCGCCAAATCCAATGCAGCCCTTAGGCTTTCGTTCCCGCCGTTTACTTCCGCCACTTTATAACAGCCTGCCTCCTCCAAATCCAAACCGGGCTCCAAATCCAAAAGAGCTTCCCTGATTTCCGCTTCTGCCTTCTCCCTGACCATTTCCGTTCCCGCCGTTGCTTCCACGATATCATACCGCCCTTGGTCATCGGAATAAGTGATATAGGCGTCTTTCGGCGCACGGACATTTTTCCGTTCAAAAAAAGCCAGCCGGTCAATTTTCCTCTGAAACGCAGTCTCATCAAAATAAGCAATCCGGGGCATTTCATAATCATATCCCTTAATAAACCCCATAATCCACAATGCCGGTTTCTGCTCCTGTTTGATTTTCCACAACGCATCACCAAAAATAAACTGTAGCTCTATTTCCTCCGGTAAAACCACATCACGGACGCCTTCCCTTCCCGTAATTTCCAAAGCATAACCGGACAGACTCTCGTACATCAGATATTCTGCTTCCACAGGTGTCTTATAACTGTAATCTTCCCCTCCAATCGTTGTACGGTAAAAAAAATGATCTTCAAAATATATGGCGACTCCCACATATGTACCGATTGCCAAAAGCAGCAGCACAACCGATGCAGTAATCCCCAGTTTTTTCACCAGCGCCTTTTTACCAGCTTTCATTTCCCTCCACCCGTTTCCGTCAGGCAGTATCCGATTGGGTAAGGAAGGTGCCTTTCCTGCCCAAACCCTGACGTTATATTATATCATATAATCCCTTATTTAGAAACAAATCCTCCGCATTTTCAGAATAGAATCCACAATTTTCCCTGCTACTTCATCCTTCCCCATCATAGGCAGTTCCTCACACCCATCTCTTGTAATCAACGTCACAATATTCGTATCCGTCCCGAATCCCGCTCCTTCCTGCTTCAAATTATTTGCCACAATCATATCCACATGCTTTTTTTCCAATTTTGCCCTGGAATTTTCCACCATATTTTCCGTTTCCATGGAAAACCCGCAGATAAACTGCCCTTCCCTGCGGTTATCACCCAAAAATTGCAGGATATCTTCCGTGCGTTCCAAAGAAACGGACAGGGAATCGCCCCTTTTCTTCATCTTCTCCCCTGCAACGGATACCGGACGGTAATCCGCCACAGCCGCCGATTTCACGATAATGTCCTGTTCCGTATAACATTCCTTAACCGCCTCAAACATATCCCTTGCCGATTCGGTCTCCACCACGCGGACAAACATCGGTGGAGGAAGCTGGGTTTTTCCGGTTACAAGCGTAACATCCGCCCCGCGCTGCATACATTGCTTCGCAATGGCATATCCCATCTTTCCCGTGGAATAATTGGTAATAAAACGCACGGGATCCATTTTTTCCCTGGTAGGTCCCGCCGTTACCAATACTTTCATGCCCGCCAAATCCTTTTCACACCGGATTTCCCTCAAAATATATTCTAACAGCACCTGCTCGGAAGGCATTTTCCCGGCTCCCACGTCTCCGCATGCCAAATATCCCGTATCGGGGACAAGAACCTCCATGCCATAGTGGATTAATTTCTGAATATTGTCCTGTACAACCGGATTTTCATACATATGGGTATTCATGGCAGGAGCGACAATCTTTTTACAGCCACATGCCATTACCGTAGTAGTCAGCATATCATCCGCAATTCCGTTTGCGAGTTTACCAATGACATTGGCGGTTGCAGGCGCTACCAAAACCAAATCCGTCCGCTTTGCCAACGACACATGTTCCACATTAAACTCAAAATTCCTGTCAAAAGTATCAATCAGGCACTTATTCCCTGTCAAAGTCTCAAAAGTAACCGGATGAATAAAATTTGTGGCATTCTGCGTCATCAGAACCGTAACATCCGCTTCCAGTTTTTTCAGCATACTCGCCAAATTCGCTATTTTATAAGCAGCAATGCTTCCTGTTACCGCCAAAATTATATTTTTTCCATGCAGCATCTCTTAACCCATCCTTTCTGTCTGCGGGACAATACGCAGCAACGCCAAACTGACCGCACCACCAATTACTACCGCCACAACCGCTTCCGGCACCCCGTTCACCGCAATGATACCCAAAATTGCACTATAAACCGTGTCGAGCGCAATACTTTTTGCCGCCGCAAACTCCTCCCGAAAACAAAAATAAATCAAATTCATGACAAGCAGGGTATTGATAAACGCTCCTGACGCACAGGAAATGGAAAGCGCCACCACCCTCCTTATCCTTATCCTTTTCAACAGTTTCTCCAATCCGGTAAATACGTAATAAGGCACAATACCGACTAAAATCCTCGGAGCCAAAGCAATTACCACACTCCAGGCATTTCCGCCGATTTCCCCTACCTGATAAAAAGGAGAAAAAGCAAAGGATAATAAACTGGGCTCCAACGTATTCTTAATTAAACTTGTTATACCGAACATTGCTCCCAAAACCGCCCCCCTTTTCGGTCCAAGCACAATGGACCCCACAATCACAGGCACATGGAGCAAGGTTGCCTTTATGACAATTAAATTAATATAACCTACATTCGGAATAAAGGTCATGACTGCTATAATCGCCATAAACAGTGCCGTCATCACCATGGATAATGTTTTTTTGTTTTTCATTTTTATACCCCATGTCCGCTTCAACAGATTCAAAATCAATAATTAAAAGCGCTTTTCTTTCAACCTTTTACCCCATTTCTGCATATTTAGTGCATATCCGGGCTATGGATGCCGCACGGAGACAAATCCGTGAATCAAAAAAAGAATATACCATAAAGAAAATAGCATATTTATATTCATTTGTAAACTGTTAAAAGTCAAAGTTTCCACGCAGGAAGCAACAATTCAGCCTGAAATGTTATGTTTAGAACGGCATGCGGACGCAAAAGCCAAAAGCAGAACTCCTTGCGCCGCATAGCGGCATAGTTTCTCTGTACGGGACTGTGCATAAAAATAGGTGGAAATGCAAAATATTCTGCATTTCCACCCGTTTTTATGAGACATCGGGGATTCGAACCCCGGACAACTTGATTAAAAGTCAAGTGCTCTA
>CAJUMD010000095.1 GCA_910587275.1 uncultured Kineothrix sp. | reverse complement strand
TATATTTTAGCCGGTGCAATACCCGTTAGTCTGACCGGAAGGCTGAACTGTTACGGAAATCCATCTGCAGTCAGGAATGTCTGCACTCACGCCGCAAAGGAACCAAACAGGGACAAAAATCCTCTTTTATAGCAATTTTTCATAAAGCTGATACCAGGGAAGCCCATACGCTTCGTAACCCAGACTTACTGTCCCTGCCCACTGATATCCGCATTTTTGATAAAGCCGCTCTGCGGGAATATTATCTTTTACAACATCAAGCCGGATGCTTACACACTGTTCTTCCCGTGCCACCCGTTCCGCGAACACCAATAATTCCGTTCCGATACCACATTTTAGGAAATCAGGATGGACCGCAAGCGTATGGACTACATAAATGCGCCTATAATCATCTTCTGTCAGCCATTTACCATTTCCATACCCGTCTTCCGGCTCATGTGTTAAAATAACCGTGCCTACGGTTCTCTCCCCAATCCGGGCAACATACAGCGCATTTGCCATCATCCCTCTTTCCGCATCACGGCGGACCGGATAAATACCTTTTTTCCACCCGGGATAATTCCCGTGCGCATCCAAGTAATCGCAAACATCTTCGTACAACTTCCCAACGCCGTCAAGATCCGCTTCCACAGCTTTTCTAATCCGAAGGTCCCCTCCCATCACGATTCCCGCAGCCTCCCCTTTGCCCAGCCAACTTTTCCGCCGTCCATCAGAAACCGCTTCATATTCCTCTGCAAAGACGTTCTTTCCGACAAAACGGAATAATCCATACCTGCTTTCCTTTCCCCCGGATAAACCCAATCCAGCACCTCCATAACTTCATAATTCACGGATTCCACTTCAAATAATTTCTGGAACCTGAGTATCTTCGAGGTTTCCGGCAGCAATTGTTCCAGCACCGGGGAAAGCATCCAGGAATCGCAGTACCAGGGCGCCCCCTGCCATGACGGATAATATGTTTGCATAAAAGCACGGAATGCCCCGAAAGATTTCTGTACCTGTTCCGGCTCCATGTCCGCGTCGGAAGGAATGTGTACATCAATCCGCCGCCCGGTATCATCCACAAATTCATATTCCAGTTCCCCGATACGGAATTCCTGCATGGCAAGCTGCCTCGGAAACCACCATGCCTGGTTAAAGCCATAACAGCCGTACGCCTTCTTATGTTCCCCCACAAAACGCGTACAGAACTTCATCGTATCCACAAATACGCCGTCCCCAATTCCCGCTTTTTGGTATTCCCCGTAAACCCGCAGGCATAATCCAGCATTTCCGTCAGGATACCGAGCCCAAATCTGTCTTCCCCAATCCGTTCTTTCATCCTGCTGATGAGCTGTTTCCAACACTCCCTCCTGCCTAACAGCTCCCGCAGTTCCCCATCCCAAATACTGTCATGCCGTTCCCTGTATTCTATCACCGCACGGCTTACTTCATCCGGCATTTCCAACATTTGGCATAAAACATCAAGCGTCATCTCCATACCCTTCCTTCCGTCCATTTCTCCGTCTTCTCCTGTTCCCTGAATTTTCCGTAACGATTCCGTCTTCCCGGGCTTATCATCCCGGCAATATAAAAATTGTACCATACTCCCCATGGAATCACAACGGTATATCCTGTCCGGAAAACCTCTAAAGTAACAGTTCAGCCTGAAATGTTATGTTTGCAGGTGAATGCGGACGCAAAAGCCAGGAGCGGAACCCCCTGCCCGGTTTTCCTGCCGCCCTGTGCTTCCCCTGCCGGTAGCTGTTCAAAACCTGTTTCAAAAAATGGGCTATTTCTAATTGCGCCCAACCGGCGGTTTCTGACCACGGCGGCGAAACTCCTCACAAGGTATTTCCCGTTTCGAGAAATACCTTGTTCGTCAAACAACGCCGCCTAAAGCGGTCAGGAACCGCCGGTTGGACACAATAAGAAATACCACCATTTTTTGAAACAGGTTTTGAACAGCTACCGGCAGGGAAAGCACAGGGCGGCAGGGACAAACCGGGCAGGGGGTTCCGCTCCTGGCTTTTGCTGGTTATCAAAAAACTCCCTCCCGTGCGTCCGCCCATCAACATAACATTTCAGGCTGAACCGTTACCCTCTAAACGTCTTTTGTATTTGTGCATTTTGCTGTATTTTCCCTTTATATCCATTGCCGCTTTATAAGTATTAACGATATTTTTACATGTCATTCACAATTTGTTCATAAATGATTGCTATACTATATTTAAATCAAGCAAGTAACAGTTGATTGTTTTTCATTACACAGATAGATAAATTTTTTCATAATAGCCCGGGTGCCGAAAGGTGCCTGGGCACTCCTCATTTTGGGAATCCATTTCATGGAACACGGAAAGGGCAGCCAGTCACATAGACCTGCTGCCCTTTCCGTGTTCCGGGAAATGGATAACCGTACTTGAAACCGACCTGCCCGGTCAGCGGGGGACATCCGCCCCCGCACGTTCCAGCCGTCCGTTCTGTACCTGCCTGTTCAATGACAGCATCCTGTCATCCAGCTCCGAAACGATTTTCGCACATTCCACCAATTCATCCTTGATATGCTCCGGCGCATTCCCTTCAAATTTATAATGAATCTTATGCTCCAGGCTTGCCCAGAAATCCATTGCCACAGTCCGTATCTGTATCTCCACTTTCGTATCCACAATCCGGTCGGACAGATATACCGGAACCGTTACCAGCATATGATAACTTTTATAACCGCTTTCCTTTGGTTTCACGATATAGTCCTTCACGGAAATCACCCTGATATCCCTCTGATTGCTAATCATGGCTGCTATCTCATAAATATCCGAGGTGAAAGAACAAATCACACGGATGCCTGCAATGTCATTGACATATTTTACCATGTTCTCAATGGTGGATTCATAACCGTGCCGCTTCAGCTTCTTCACAATGCTTTCCGCCGTCTTAATCCTCGATTTAATGTGTTCGATGGGATTGTACCTATGTACATGCTGGAATTCATCATTCAGTATTTCCAGTTTCGTCGATATCTGTTTTAAGGCAGAGTTATAAATCAGTGTAACCTCTTTCCAATTATCCACTTCGCTGTCACGTTCTACTCTCAGTTCCATTCCTTTCGCCTCACTACCGCTGCTGCCCCGTTATACAAACTCACCAATAAGGGGCAATGACCTTTATTGCTTTAATATGTTTATTATACCATAACTTTGAAACAAATGTGCATTTTTCACAAGATTTTAATTATTTTTTAATCTTTCTTGTATATTTGTTCATACGAAGGATTTTATATCACGCCTTCCGGAAAACCGGAAAATGTTTTTGCGCCGCACACCTTCTATGTATATGCAGGAATACGGAAAATATGCTATAATAATGCCCGTATCTGTCTCACTCCTACGGTACGGGACTATGTTTTACGGATTGCGGAAAGGAAGGTGCATTATGTTTCGGATATGGGCAAAGATTTTTAAGGACAACCGGCTGGTAAAGGACACCGTCATCTGCGACGGCAGCGACGACACCCGGACCCATAAAGTATTCCGTGCTTTGGATGAAATCATATACCAGTTTGATTTGGGAAAGCCGATATGGCTGGATGCCACGGTCACCGAATTCCAAAGACATGCCAAGGCAAGGTTTACACAGGACAATTTTGTGGAAAGCGTGGATTTCGATTATCTGGAACTTCATGTCATTGAAGAAGATTAAAAATTTCCCTGCATATTTTTGTTGACACCCAATATAATAAGTTGTAGTATTAAAACATATCAAATGTAGTTTTAATAACCACATGTAAAAGTTCTGATTTGTATGTGTTATGTAAGGGAGGTACTAATATGCAGATAACCATTCGTGAACCCGGAAGCGCCATTACCCATTTCATCGGTATGATGATGGCAGTATTTGCCGCCATCCCCCTGCTGGTCAAATCGTCCGCCGCACCGGACAGCCATTGCATGGCTGCCATGACGGTATTTATGATTAGCATGGTGCTGCTGTACGGCGCCAGCGCCACCTATCATTCCTTAAACATGTCAGAGCGGGTGATACGGGTCTTCCGCAAAATTGACCATATGATGATTTTTGTGCTGATTGCAGGCTCCTACACACCGGTATGCCTGATTGTCCTGGGCGGCAAAGTGGGGTATACGCTCCTCGCCGTGGTATGGAGTATCGCCATCCTGGGCATGGGTGTCAAGGCGCTTTGGATTACCTGTCCGAAATGGTTTTCTTCCGTCCTCTATATCGCCATGGGGTGGGTTTGCATCGGCGTCTTCGGTCCCTTATGGAGCGTGCTTCCCCACGCGGCATTCCTTTGGCTGCTGGCAGGAGGCATCATATATACCATCGGCGGCGTGATTTATGCACTGAAACTCCCGCTTTTTAATTCCAGGCATGAAAACTTCGGCTCCCATGAAATCTTCCATCTGTTTGTCATGGGCGGAAGCATCTGCCACTTTATCTTTATGTATTTGTATGTAGCATGACCCGTGCGCCGCTTTGGCGGCATAATCCAAAAAACCGCTCCCCTGGTTTTCACCGGAAGCGGTTTTTTCATGCAACGGAATTCTCTTTTTTCTTTTTCCCTATTCTTCATACCCATTCGGGTTATTGCTCTGCCATCTCCAGGAATCGGCACACATTTCCCGGATTCCGTAATTTGCTGTCCAGCCAAGTTCCTCTTTCGCTTTTTTCGCATCGGAATAACAGGTTGCGATATCACCCGGACGTCTGTCCTTAATGACATAAGGAATTTTCACCCCGGTGGCTTCCTCAAAGTTCTTCACGATATCGAGCACACTGTACCCCGTACCCGTGCCAAGGTTATAAATGCAAAGTCCTGCCTTTTCCTCTATCTTCTTAAGCGCCTTTACGTGTCCCACCGCAAGGTCCACCACATGGATATAATCCCGGACACCGGTTCCGTCCGGCGTATCGTAATCATTGCCGAACACACCCAGTTCTTTCAGTTTGCCTACTGCAACCTGCGTAATGTAAGGCATTAAATTATTGGGGATACCATTGGGGTTCTCCCCGATGGTCCCGCTCTGATGCGCCCCAATCGGATTAAAATAACGCAGCAGAATCACGTTCCATTCCGGGTCCGCCTTCTGCATATCCATCAATATCTGCTCCAGCATGGATTTCGTCCAGCCATAAGGATTCGTACACTGACCCTTCGGACATTCCTCCGTAATCGGGATTACCGCCGGATCGCCGTACACCGTCGCGGAAGACGAGAAAATGATATTCTTCACGCCATGCTGACGCATCACGTCCACCAGCGTAAGGGTACCCGCAATATTGTTCTCATAATACTCCCAGGGCTTTGCCACCGATTCCCCCACCGCTTTTAACCCGGCAAAATGAATACAACTGTCAATGCTTTCTTTTTCAAAAATCTCATTCATTGCCGCGCGGTCCAAAATATCCGCCTTATAAAAAGGAACCTTCTTACCCGTAATCGTCTCCACCCGTTGTAATGATTTTTCACTGGAATTGCTCAAATTATCCGCCACCACAACGTCATAGCCGGCGTTCTGTAATTCCACCACCGTATGGCTGCCAATATATCCCGCTCCGCCCGTTACCAAAATTGCCATTTTGCTACCTCCTGTTAAAATAATCTACCGTTTTCCAACCATTTTCCATTCCAGGGTTTCTTCCCTGACTCTAATTCCAGTTTACCCCACGGCGTTTTTTTTACAATACTTTAATGTTATAAATGGCTGTCAAAATGTTACATACCGTTCCGGTTCCGTCTTCCTCCCCACACGCCTTACAGTTCAATCCCGTTGCGCCTGCATAACTCCCTGGCAGATTCCACCGAGTCTACGCCCGTGGCATTTTTAATTGGCGCAAATTCACGGCTGCGCTCTACTTCATAAGCCAGACAGTTGTCCACCTGGTGGATCATGTCAAGCACCAGCGTCTCATATTTATAACCGTTCGGTCCGTCCGGCTCCACGTAATTCCCCTCCCCATCCAAATGGGGAATCTGCTTCTCCACGATATGCAGCGGGAGGTTTTTCTCCGCAATACCTTCCAGCACGCTTTCCTTAAAAAGATAGTTGAGGATTACGCCAAAATTATAGGCAGGCTCCCCCTTGTCGTCCTTCGCTTCCTTCATTTCATCGGTCAGCTCATAATATTCCACGATGGAAGGCCGTCCGTCTTCCAGACAGAGCGCCCCGACGCCTTCGTCAGGGAAAGCCTTCTTTACCACTTTCGCCCCTGCCACACAATGGTTGGCAATGGTAGCCCCCACAAAGCAAGGGTCCGCAATCCGCTGCAGCACATTATCCACGGCGAACACGTTGAGCCACTCAATACCCGCTTCTTCAATGACACCCAGCAGCCCCCGCTTCCTCATGGACGAAAACCATCCGCCGTTTCCGTTGGGCGACATGGCAATCTTCCATTTTTCCTCCATATATACTTTCCCTTCGTAATCCGATGCCGGAACCATATCCTGCTCAAAAAAATGGACATATTCCTTCCGGTAGCCAAAGTAATCCTTTTCCTCAAAAAAATCCACGGTCATCCCATGATTCTTGTCGCTGGTCATTACAAACAGATGGAACCATGCATCCGCCTGCCGCACCACATCCAGCATATTCTCCACAAGCCGCTGGAAAATATACACTTCCCTGGTTATGCCAATGTCATACATTCCTTTCGGCTCGTCCGAACCAAGGCGGGTTCCCATTCCGCCTGCCAAAAGAACCGCCGCCACCTTCCCCTGCCGGATGGCATCCAAACCAATCGCCGTATACCGTTCCCGCTCCTTCTCGATTTGGTGGAGCTGCATGGCGGCAAGGGGCGTAATCTCCCCCTTTACATTGGTGGTATTATCCTTGCAGTATTTCAGCATGTCAAAATCCGCCGCTTCTATCTGGTCAAGCAAAGCTCGCTGCTGCTCCCGCGTCAGTTCCCCGTAATATTGGAGCACATGCTGCTGCCCGTATTTTTCCAGTTTCCCGTATGCCTGTCCGTAATCCATTTCCATCCCTCCACACAATAGTTTGTCCCCTGTTTTCACCTATCATAGCAAATTCCCCCAAAAGGCGCAACCGTTTTGTTTTCTGCCCTGCACACCTTCCCCGCAGCCCGCATATCATTATTCTAAAAGATTCCTGCCTTCCCCAACAGGCAAAAGGTGCAGCCATGACCATCTATACCGTAAAACCCGGTGATACCGTTGACCGCATTGCCGATGCCTACGGCATCGCCGCTGACACTATTATCTATAACAACCAGCTCTCCTATCCCTACCGGCTCGCCGTCGGACAGGCGCTCCTGCTCAGCACGGGAGCATCCGGTCCCGACAGGCGCACCGTTATAACGGGCGGATACGCATATCCCTTTATCCGCCGCTTTACCCTTACGGAAACGCTTCCCTACCTGACCAATCTATTTGTCTTTTCCTACGGGTTTACCACCTCCGGGGAACTGGTTCCTCCTGCCCTGGACGATGAATGGATGATTGCCTTGGCAAAAGAAAACCATACCGCCCCCATCCTGACCCTTACCCCGTTTGGTCCCGATGGCATGTTCAACAACAACCTGATTGCGGTTTTGGTCAACGACATGGATATCCAGCAGATTTTCCTTGCCAATTTGGTTCAGGCCGTGGAGGAAAAAGGATACGAAGGCGTAGATATCGACTTCGAATACATCCTCGCCGAAGACCGCATTCCCTTTACCGAATTTGTGGCAAACGTCCGCACTGCAATTAACGGCATCGGTTATCCGGTATCCGTGGCTCTTGCCCCTAAAACCTCCGATGACCAGCCCGGATTGCTATACGGCGGAAAAGACTACGGGCTGCTGGGGGAAGCGGCGGATTCCGTGCTGCTTATGACATACGAATGGGGATACACTTACGGTCCTCCCATGGCTGTCGCCCCCATCCACAAAGTCCGCGAAGTGGTGGACTATGCCCTCACCCGCATTCCCGCCGAAAAAATAAGCCTCGGCATTCCCAACTACGGCTATGACTGGACGCTTCCCTATGAACGGGGAACCAGTATGGCACGTACTATCAGCAATACCGAGGCAATCGAAATTGCCATCGCAAACAATGCCGTCATCCAGTTCGACCAAACCTCTATGTCGCCCTATTTTCGTTACGAGCGGGACGGACACACCCATGAAGTATGGTTTGAGGACGTGCGGAGCTTAAAAGAGAAATTCGGATTAATACAGGAATACCGCCTGCGCGGCGGTACTTACTGGCAGATTATGAACTTATTCCGCGCCAACTGGCTCCTGCTCGCGGACACCTTTTACATCTCCAAAGGGCTCTCCTGACGCTCTAAGCATTCTCCTCGGAGCGGTCCTCCTCCTGCAGACGCATCCCTGCCGTACTTGTTACGGGTAGGGAGAACACGATGGACTTCGCCTTGCTGTCCATACCCGCCTGCTCCATGATGGCTTTCATGATGGCATTCTTATCCTTCTTCTTGGTCACTATGAAAATCATTTCCTTTTCCGCCGCGATGGAAACGCCGAGGAACTTCTCCGCCTTCTCCATACCCGTCCCCCTCGCGTTTAACACCGTACCCCCTCCGGCGCCTTTTTCCCTGGCGGCATCCATGACCAGGTTGTTATAACCCTGGTTTGCAATCACTATGATTAACTCATACTCCGTGTCCTTCAATACGGTTTCCTCCTCTTTCTCAAAATCCTGCCCCGATGTCAGAAACTGCAGCGCCTTCTTCCCCCCGATACTGGACAGCGGAATGATAAATGCGATTCCCGTTCCCGGCACGTCTATGTTCATCTGCTTCTGCAAACCTTTTTTTAACGCCTTCCAGCGTTCCCTTGTCACCGTGGATAACATCACGGTTTTTTCCGTCGCCTCCAAACCGAAATAATCCAGAATTTCGCTGTTGGCGGTTCCCGTCCCCAGCGTGCCGAGAATCATATCCTGCCCGTATTCCTTATAAAAGGACATCATTTTGGATCCTATGTTCCGGTTCGCAATCGTCACCATCAAATATACTTTACTCATGCCGGACTCCCTTCTTTTCCCTGTCCATTATAATTCTATGATTTCGTCATCGCCCAGCAGTTCAAAGGCAGCCTGCGCACCGGACAGTTCCATGGCAGGTATGCCCGCCGCACGTCCCATCCGCGCGGAACGTATCCTGCCCGCCAGCCCCAGCACCTGAATCGTAATCAGGGGAGTCATTGCCACCATTGCCACCACGCCGAAAGCATCCGTAACGATATTTCCACCGATGCTGACACACGCCCCCATGGCAAAGGGAAGCAGGAACGTGGCAGTCATCGGTCCCGATGCCACGCCGCCGGAGTCAAAAGCAATCGCCGTAAAAATCTTCGGCACAAAGAATGAGCCGAGTAACGCTATGGCGTACCCCGGAATAATAAACCACAGAATCGAAATCCCGGTCAGCACACGAATCATGGCAAGCCCCAAGGACACCGACACACCCACGGAAAGGCTAAGCTCCATGGCATTGGCGGATACCGCCCCCGACGTAATTTCCTCCACCTGTTTTGTCAGTACATAAACCGCAGGTTCTGCCCGTACTATGAAATAACCGATTAACATACCGACGGGAACAATGACCCACCGGTAAGGAAGCGCCGCCATTACCTGCCCCAAATAATTACCCGCAGGCATAAAGCCCACGTTCACCCCGGTCAGGAACAGTACCAAACCGATATAGGCATATACCAAACCGATTCCGATACGGATGAGCTTGCGCTTCCCCACCCCTTTGAAAATCAGAAGGAAGATACCGAAAAACGCAATAATCGGCAAAAGGGATACCGCCATTTCCTTCATGTAAGTCGGAAACCCATGGGCAAACAAATCCCAAAGTTCCACGGAAGTATCAATGTCCGGCAGCGAAGGCGGCTCATAAGCGCCGCCCTGGGGATGGTAAATCAATCCCAAAATCAGCACGGAAAGAATGGGACCCACGGAACAGAGCGCCACCAACCCAAAGCTGTCGTCCGCCGCATGCTTATCGCTTCGGATTGCCGAGATACCGACACCCAGAGCCATAATAAACGGCACCGTCATGGGACCCGTGGTCACACCGCCGGAATCAAAAGCAACGGAAAGGAAATCCGCCGGCACAAAAAAAGCCAGTATAAACACGATTCCGTAAAATGCCAAAAGAAGCGGCGGCAGCGGAACCCCAAACAGCATACGCAGCAGCGCTATCACAAGAAAGAAACCGACCCCTCCTGCCACGGCAAGAATCAACGTCATGTTGGGAATGGACGGCACCTGTCCCGCAAGCACCTGCAGATCCGGCTCGGAAACCGTAATGATAAACCCCAGCACAAACCCAAGAAATACCATAACCGCCAGTTTCTTCGACTGCGTCATGCAGGTACCGACCCTCTCCCCCATGGGCGTCATGGACAGCTCCACCCCCAAAGTGAAAAACATCATTCCGACAATCAACAGCACCGCCCCCGCAAGAAATGCCAGCAGGATTCCCGGGGACACCGGCGCTATGGTAAAGCAAAGCACCAGCACAATACCGATAATGGGAAGCACCGCTTCCAGGGCTTCTTTCAATTTCTCCTGCAATTTCGTCCGATAATGTCCCAATTTCCTTCTTCCCTTCCTTATTTCCCTTCCTTATTCCAATCCTGTCTTTCCATACTACCCCTACCCCGCGGAATTTTCCTGCCGCATTTTCCCAACTGCGGCATCTACCCGCGGTCCTCGATATTCCTGTATTGCCTCTCAGGCATAATGCTCTTATATGCCGGACGGATAATCTTATCCGCGTTAATCAATTCCTCCAGCCGGTGCGCGCTCCAGCCGACGATACGCGCCATGGCAAATATGGGGGTATACAGTTCCAGCGGAATATCCAGCATACTGTACACAAACCCGCTGTAAAAATCCACGTTGGCGCTGACGCCTTTATAAATGTTGCGTTTTTCCCCAATGACCTGGGGCGCCAGCCTTTCAATCATGGAATAAAGCCTGAAATCCTCGTCCCGCCCCTTATTTAACGCCAGCTTCTCCACAAAGCTCTTGAAAATCGTCGCCCTCGGATCGGATATGGAATATACCGCATGGCCCATTCCGTAAATCAGTCCCCGTTTGTCGAACACTTCCTTATTCAGCATCCTTGCCAAATAATCCTTCACCATGTCCTCATCGTCCAAATCCCTGACATTTTTCTTGATATTTGCCATCATTTCCACCACTTTTATGTTGGCGCCGCCGTGTTTGGGTCCTTTTAACGAAGACAGTGCCGCCGCGATGACCGAATAAGTGTCGGACCCGGAAGACGTAACCACCCTTGTGGTAAATGTGGAGTTGTTACCGCCGCCATGCTCCATATGCAGCACCAGCGCGATATCCAGCACCTTCGCTTCCAGTTCCGTATACTTCATGTCCGGCCGCAGCAGGCGCAGGATATTCTGTGCCGTGGAAAGTTTCGGTTCCGGTCTGTGTATGTAAAGGCTGTCGTCCCTCTCATAATGGTTATATGCCTGATACCCGTATACGGAAAGCATGGGGAACACGCTGATTAACATCATGCACTGGCGAAGCACATTGGGAATGCTTAAATCCTCCGCATGTTTATCATAGGAAGCCAGCGTCAGCACACTCTTGGTCAGGGAATTCATGATGTCCTTACTGGTAGCTTTCATAATGACATCCCTGGTAAAATTCGTGGGGAGTGTCCGCATCATTCCGAGCATTTCCTTAAACTCCACCAGCTCCGTCTTCTTCGGAAGGTCCCCATATAAAAGCAGATAGGAGATTTCCTCAAAGCCAAACCTTGCGCTGTGCTCAAACCCTTTCACCAGTTCAATCACATCATACCCACGGTAGAGAAGCTGTCCTTCACAGGGTACCCGCTTACCGTCCACAATTTCCGATGATTTGATGCGGGATATATTCGTCAGCCCGGTCAGCACGCCTTCCCCGTTCATATCGCGCAGCCCGCGTTTCACGCCGTATTCCGCATACAATCCGCTGTCTATGTTATTATTCTCCACACAGATGCTTCCGTACCTCTGTGTATATTTCTCCAACATTTCTTTCCTTGCCTTCATCAATTCCTCACTCCTTTTCCATCATAGTCAGTTGTTCATCCATATTACAGGCAATCTTTCTTGCCACCCGGCGCATCACCTGCTTTTCCTCCTCCGTAATGCCCCGGTAGATAATTTCCATCAGACCGTCCCGCAGCCTGGACAGTTCCTCGCACACCGGCTGCGCCTCCCCTGTCAGTCTAAGGTGCACACAGCGCCTGTCCTGTGCATCCGGCGTTCCCGTCAGATACCCGCATTCCGTCAGGTGTTCAATGGCATGGGAAATATGCGCCTTGGAAAAATATTTCATCTCCGCAATATCCCGCGCCGTATCCCTTTCCTCCTGCTTCAAAAAAAGCAAAATCTCGATTTCAATCCGATGCAGCCCATACTTTGCCGTAATGAGATTGCTCATCCGCTCATACAGCTTCTTAAACTGCTGCCCGTAAAGTAACGTTTCAAACTCCGTATTCATGGCAGACACCTCTTACTCCGTGGAACGGTTAATATTTAAACTGTTCACTTATAAACTATATTCTCATATTTCCCAATTCATGTCAAGAGACGCATTCCGTTCAGATTATGTTAAGGAACACCCAAGCCTATTTTCAAGGCAGCATCCCCTGATTATAATAAAGCAGGATTCAAAACAGGAAAACAAGATACCAAACGGAGGTTTTATCATGAACATTGGAATTTTACTGGTTGCAGTGATAGGCGGCGCCACCGGAAGGTTGCCAAAGGGATTCCGTTAACGGAATAAGGGGGAGAGTTTATATAACCGGACGCGGAGGGCATACCGTTCCCTCCGCCGGGTTTCAATCAAATACCATATGGATTCAGAGACATGCTTTGATTTTGGAAATCATTTCTTCATATTCCGCTTCGCTTAAATATTTCTTATCCGGATTCATTTGGAATGTGCCGCCCCATTCGTCCTGCCCTTTGTATTTGGGAACCAAATGGATATGTAAGTGGCAGCCGGTATCACCGTAGGCACCGTAATTTAACTTATCAGGTGCAAATGCCTGATGGATTGCTTTCGCCGCGCGCGTCACATCCGCAAAAAAGCGGTTCCTTTCTTCGTCACTGATATCCACGATTTCACTGACGTGATCCTTATATGCCACAATACACCTTCCGGGCTTGCTCTGCTCCTTAAACAAAATCAACTGGCTCACATCCAAATCACAAATCTTAATCCCAAATTTTGCCAAAGGCGCACCGCCCACACAATACCCACAATTTTCGTCCAACACCTTATCGCCCTCCCTTTCCGAGTATCCGTTCTTTCAAACCGCATTGCCACCATATTTATCTTACAATTATTTTCCCCGGCTGTCAATTTCCATACAATTATTTTTCCCTGCAAAAATAATTGCGCAATATACAGTTCAACCTGAAATGCTATGTCCGGAAGCAGACGGATGGCTCCACCCTTAAATCCTACTCCATCAATGCCATCGTTCCAAATTTAATCCCAATGAAAACTGCCTGCCAATACGAAAACCAGCGTCAGGGGAATTCATGCTGCGTCCGCGTCTGCCGCCCTGCCCATGGACGGAAAAACCTGTTCAAAAAAATGGAGGTATTTCTTATCGTTTTCCTGCAAGCGGTTTATGGTTGCTTTCAGGCGGCACTGTCTGAC
>CAJUMD010000094.1 GCA_910587275.1 uncultured Kineothrix sp. | reverse complement strand
ATCCCGCAGCAAATAGAGCAGCTTTTCCGCCGGACACTGCGCATAGCGTTCCTTCGCTTTCCTCCGTGTTTCCGCTTTCCTCCGCCTGTCTGTCCGCCTTTTTCGAAACCTGCATCCCTATCCCCAATATGCCGCCACACAGGAGCACCGCCGCCAATCCAAATGCAATGCCCTTCTTACAATTTTTCCTCTCCATGGTCCCCTCCGTTTTTGCCTTAATTCCGGTATGATTCGCCTTAATTGCCTTTCCGTTACACTTTCGCAGCAGTTCCTGCCATCCAATCTTCTTACTATTTTATAGAAAGAAGGAACCGGGTGAAACCTGACAAACTAAATACCATACCCCTATTTTTTTAGTATTTTGCCGCTGTCGTTCCTAACTTCTTTCTGTTCCCGGTCATTTTCTGCATGTTTATCTGACATGCAGCCCGAAAGTTTTTTGTGTTATAAGGAAGCTCTGAGGTAAAAAAAGGATTACCGATTACGATAATCCGTTGCCCCAAATGAAAAACTCACGATGCCCTTGCAGGTGAAACCTGTACCAGAATAACCGCCGCAAACACCAACGCACAGCCCCCCAGCTCCCGCACCGTCAGGGACTGCCCAAGAAGCAGCCATCCTGCAAGGACGGATACTACCGATTCCGTACTGAGAATCAGGGAAGCCACCGCCGGGTCCAGTTGTTTCTGCCCAATGACCTGGAGCGTATACGCCACCCCGCAGGACATAATGCCCGCATATAAGATGGGAACAATTCCCTCCGCAAGCTGCGAAAATGACGGCTGCTCCGTGAGCAGCGCACCCACGCCGCACAGGATGCCTGCCGTGTAAAACTGAATGCAGGAAAGTACCACACCGTCCGCCTTCGGTGAAAAGTAATCAATGACCAGTATGTGTACGGAAAAAAGAACGGCACAAACAAAAACCAGCATATCCCCTTTCCCTACGGAAAACCCTTCCTTCATGCACAGCAGGTACAGTCCGGCAGCGGCGGCGGCGGCGGCAAACCATACCTTACCCGGTATTTTCTTATGCAGGAACAGTCCGAAAAAGGGCACCAGCACAATATAAAGCGTCGTGATGAACCCCGCCTTTCCCACCGTGGTATACTGTATGCCGAACTGCTGGAACACAGACGCAAAACAGATGGCCAATCCGCAGCAAATCCCGCCCTTTAATGCTATGTTCTTCCTGTCATTTCCCTTTCCTGCATCCGCATTTTTTGCATTTTCATTCTCTCCATATTTCCTGCGGACAAAAATAAGCGGCAGAAGTACTGTCCCGCCGATCAGAAAACGCACGCCGTTAAAAGTCAACGGCCCCATATATTCCATTCCAACACTCTGCGCCACAAATGCGATGCCCCAAATACATGCCGCCATAAACAAAAGGAGGCTGCTGATCCAAGTTTTCCTTCCCGTCATTTTATCGTTCCACCATCTTCGTTATTTGCTTCCTGCCGGCGATTTCCGCCACGATATCCTTTATCCTCTTACCCTCACATTCCACGGTTACATCCGCATACTTTTCATAATAAGGAATTCTTTCCGTGTAAAGTTCTTCTAATGACTGGCCTTCCCTGACCGCCACACCGCGCTCCTTAAAGTCACCCAGCCGTTCCTTTATCGATTCCAGTCCGAGCTTTAAATATACGACGATTCCCAATCCCTTCAAATGCTCCATGGCTTCCCTGCCATAAATAACGCTTCCGCCAGTGGCAATCACGCTCCGCTCCGCACACAGGGATGCATTGACGTCATTTTCCACTCTTAAAAATACGTCCATTCCTTTTTCTTCCATTATTTGGTGCAGGAGCATACCCGTATGCTCCTGTATCACCAAATCGGAATCCACGAACCGGAAGCCGAGCCGTTTGGCAAGCACCACACCCACCGTACTTTTTCCCGCTGCCGGCATACCGACTAAAACCACATTATCCATGATATGCAATCACTTCCACTTCGCAAAGCACATTCTTCGGAAGCGTCTTCACCGCCACGCAGCTCCTTGCCGGTTTCTCCGTAAAGTATTTCTCATACACGGCGTTAAACGCTTCAAAATCCCCCATGTCCGCCAAAAAGCAGGTAGTTTTCACCACATCCTTGTATGTATACCCCGCTTCCGTTAATATGGCGCCAATGTTGCGCATTACCTGTTTTGCCTGTTCCGCAATGTCATTTCCCTTGATTTCGCCCGAAGAAGGCTCAATGGGAATCTGTCCCGACGCATACAATGTCTTCCCTGCAAGAATTGCCTGTGAATACGGCCCGATTGCTGCGGGCGCTTTGCTGGTTGAAATTTGTTTTGCCATTTTTATTCTCCTTTTCCTGCTTATTTTTTACTTATCCTTTATCCGTTTTTCCTGCCCACTGCGTTTTTCATTCCTCAAACTGTGCAAGAACGTAAAATCCCCTTTCCTTTTCCATTACCTTTGTCACGATGCCTTCCCTGGCAAGCATCCGCTCACGGAAAGGATAATTGCCTGACATCGCAAGGGACGGGTCTATGGTATAGTAGTAGTTGCTGGGAAGCACCCCTTCCGTTACGGTAATATGGTCGCCTTCCGCCAACAGCCCCTGTCTCTCCATCTTAAACTCCATTTCCCGCATGTGTCAACCATTCCTTTCCGGCTTTGGTTTTCTTCCGGTTCCGTTGCTGTTCACTCCGTGACCAGTAACACGCTCCCTTCCTGCCTTTACTGTCAAAAGGAATGCAGTACCGGCTGTTTTTTCGGAAACCATACCCGCCGTACCCTATTGTACTAGCACTTTTCGGATTTTTCAATAGTTTACCATTTATTTGTTTTTCCCCATGCAGCAGTTCATCCTAACTGTTATATTCAGGGGTGAGTGCGGACGCAAAAGCCAGGAGTTGCACTCCTGGCTTTTGCCGGTTATCAAAAAATGTAATGCCGTATCACTACTTTGCGTGATATTTGCACCAAATTCAGGTTACATAACCCGCTATGCGCCCTTCATTTGGCAAATCATCTGTAAGATGATTTAATCTCCCACAAATTGCGACGTACATCTGCCAGAAAGCAATTTTCAAACACACTCTAATACCAACACCGTCACTCCTCCATTTTCCTGTCAAAGATACATTCCTCAATCACCCTCACGCACTCGTCCGTCTTCTTCAAAATATCCGTCCCCCAAAACCGGATAACCGTCCAACCCATGAACAGGAGTTTTTTGTTCACTTCGTCGTCACGTTCCATGTTCCGTGAAATCTTTTTTGTCCAAAACTCCCGGTTACTGCCGTTTTCCAGTCTCGCTTTTAAAACCTCCCAGTCTTTCCCGTGAAAAAATTCGCTGTCGCAGAACACCGCAACCTTATATTTCGTAAGGGCGATATTCGGTTTTCCCGGCAGCGCGGCATAATTTTTACGGTAGCGATACCCTTTCTCCCACAGCGCTTTCCTAAGCGCCAGCTCGATGCCGGTATCCTTGGATCTGATATGCTGCATGTTTTTCCTTCTCTGTTCCCTGGTCAGTCTATCCATACCAAACACATTCCACCTGATATTTTGCAAATAAATCCAGCCACCGTTCCTCCGGCTTCTCATCCGTGATAATCATGGAAATATCCCCAAGCCCACCGATGGCGGTAAATGCCGTATGCCCGAACTTGGAGCTGTCCACCGCCAATATCCTGCAGTCCGCACGTTCCAACATCGTCTTCTTATTTCCCGCATGAAGTTCGTTGGAATCGGTTATCCCGTTCTCCATATCAAAGCCTTTGCAGGAAATGACCGCCTTGTCCACATGGTAGCCGCGCAGCATTTGGTCCGTCTGCGGTCCCACCAGCGCCAACGAGCCTTCCATCGCCAAACCGCCGGTGGACAGCACATGCCAGTCGGGACGGTCAAAAAGCTCTATGATGATTTCGATGGAATTGGTAATGACAGTCAGGTTCCTGCGTTCTTCCTTTAACGCCTTGGCAATAAACACTGCCGTGGAACTGGAATCCAGCATCAGGCGTTCCCCGTCCTTCACCATGGATTTCACGATTTCCGCAATCCTCTGCTTGCCTACCACATTTGTATTCTTGCGGACATTAAAGGGCATGTCGATGTTCACGTTCTCGTTCAGGACCGCGCCGCCGTAACTCTTAATCACATAACCGTCGTTTTCCAGCTTTTCCAAGTCCCTGCGGATGGTCTCCTCCGAAACTCCGTAAATCTTACTCAGCTCGCCCACCACGACTCTTTTTTCTTTCTGCAGTTTTTCCAAAATCTCGTTCCTGCGCTCTATCGCCAGCATAACTGCCTCCCGTCATCCAAGATTCCGCCGCATATCCCCGCCGTCCGAACCATCCCTGTCCCATGAAACAGAAATAAACCTGTTCCATGAAACAGAAATAAGCCTGTTCCATCGCATATCCGCTGTATATACCGATGCCAACGCTTATAAAACCGCCTGCCATATCTTCCCGTCGGGATTGGCGATTACCGTGGAATCCAGGTACATGCCGTCCGCACCGATTTCCCGCTTCGCCTTTTCTATGGCGGCTTCCACCGCCGCCACTTCCCCTGTCAGCATCAGGTAAGACTTCCCGCACATGCCCCGTGCAATGCGCAGCTCCATCAATGTTACCACTGCCGTCTTTGCCGCCACATCCGCCGCCACGATAATGGAAGACGCATCATAAGTTTCCAAAATGCCGAGGGCGGCAACCCCTTCCACCTCGGTTGCCCCGTATATAGCGGGAAATATGGATGCATGGGGATTTCCCAGTACAAAGCTGTTGATCAGGTGACGCCCGTACTGTACCTTTGCCGTCTCCACCGCTGCATTCACCGCACTTAAATCACCGCTGATGACCGCGATATATTTGCCCGGGCATACGGTCTGCGCTTCCATGATATCCACCTGCGCGGTTTTTACCATGGCATCCGCCGCCGTCACCCCTGCCGAAACCGTCTTATATTCCACCATTCCGATTGCCTTGCCCATATTCCGTACGACCTTTCTATTTCTTGATTATAACATATTTTCCCGTTACTTCCACTACTTTTCCGCCAATCGGGGTATGGATGCCGACGCTCAGCCCTTCTGCCGGCTTTGCCACCATCTGTCCTTTTTCCACCGTATCCATGGCTTTCACCACCGGCAGGGCAGGTGCGCCGATATGCTGTCCAAGCATCAGTTTCACCTGCTCCACTTCCCCTGTCATATCCGTAAGCGGCGCCGGTTTGTCATACTTTGCAAGATCCAGTCTTGCCTTCAGCCGCTCCATGGGCGCCCTGCGGAATTCCCTCTCCGGCGCAGCATGGACGCTTTCCTCTGCCTTGGGCGGTTTGATGCCGTGCGCCCGCAGCCCCGCTTTATAATCCGCGATCAGGGAGCGGGGGGAGAGTCCCTGCATACAGGAGTAGTTCTCGCAAAGCCCGCAGGAGGAACAGAACATGGTATTTAAGAAAATATCCGTATCCTGGATATCCTTACAGGTCGCCGCCCGCATAAACTTATGGGGTTCTATGGGATGCCCCAAAAGATGCCTGGGACATAAATCCGTACACATGGAACATTGGCAGCAAGCCGCCGCGGCGCGCTTTAAGTCCACGGAAGACCGTCTCCGTTTCCTCTGTACCAGCAGATGTTCCTCCGGCAGCACAAGCACCGCATTTGTGGTTTTCGTCACGGGCATTGCCGCGTTTCCTTCAAAACCCATCATGGGACCGCCGATGAAGTAAACCGGATTCTCCACCGTGACTTTCCCTGCCTGGCGCACCGCTTCGCCGATGCTGCAGCCAAGAGGCAGCCTGACCGTTACCGGGCGCTCCACCTCGCCCACGATGGACACCAGTTTATCCTGCACGGGTTCTCCCAGCACTACTGCACGGTATATATTGTAAACGGTTTCCACATTAAAAACTGCCACACCGATTCCGATGGGGAGTCCGCCCGGAGGTACGATTTTTCCCGTCACCTCGTAAATCAGGACGACTTCATCCCCGGCCGGATAAACTTCCTCTAAAAGCCCCAGGCGGATTTCGGGGTATTCCCCGATGGATTCCCGCAAAGCCGCAATCGTTTCCTTATATGCCTTTTTAATGCCGATTATCGCCTCTTTCGCCCCTACTGCCATGGCAATCCGGTGGAATGTTTCCACGATTTCCCCCGCCCGGCGTTCCAAAAGCTGCCGGTGGAGTTTTAAGAGCGGTTCACATTCCGCGCAGTTCATGATAATGGTATCCGCCCGTTTGTCCAATTTTGCATAGGTGGGAAATCCTGCGCCCCCGGCGCCCACCACGCCGCTTTCCCGTAACAGGACGCCCAGTTCTTCCAAACTTAACTGTTCCGTCTCGCCCATTTTCACATCCACTGCCTTCCGTCATCAATAATGCCTACAATTGCCGCGTCCACGGGGGCATCCGCACTGCCGCAGCCAATCCTTGCCGCACTTCCCGTAGCTACCAGCACAAACTCGCCGATTCCCGCGCCGATATTGTCGATTGCCACCAGTCTGCCTTCCCCGCTGCCCATCCGCTCCGCCAGCTCTACCACCATAAATTTATTGCCGATTAATTTCTCGCTTTTTCTCGTGGAAACCACGCTTCCCACTACTTTTCCTACCAGCATTCCTTACCTCCGTCCCCGGCAGACCCAAACCGTCCGTCATCCTTTTAAAATCCGTACCGTATCCCCCGTTTCGGTCTGCGCTGCGTTCGCCTCGTCCGTATCGATATGCATTTCCAGCGTGAAACTTTCGTCCACCCGGATCTGTACCTCGTTGAATATGGTTCCCCTTTCGTTATCCGCCTGTACGGATACCACATCCCCGTCATGAAGCCCTGCCGCCATGGCATCCGACGGTGCCATATGGATATGCCTTTTGGCAATGATGCAGCCTTCCTTTAAATACAGGGCGCCTTTCGGACCCACCAATGCCACGGGAGCGCTCCCTGCCACGTTTCCCGACTCCCGCACCGGCGCTTTCACGCCTAATTTCACGGCATCGGTGGCGGAAATCTCCACCTGTGATTTTCCCCGGACCGGTCCCAGTATCCTTACGTTTTCGATGGCACGCAGCTTCAGTCCAACAATGGTCACCAGTTCATTGGATGCAAACTGCCCGCCCATCAGCTCTTTTTTCTTCGTCAGCCGGTAGCCTTCCCCAAACAAGACTTCCACATGTTCCTGCGTCAGATGTACATGTCTCGCGGATACTCCCACCGGAACCAGGTAGCCGTTTCCGGTCTCCTGTTTCCTGCCCATGGCTTCCATAACCATTCTGGTAATCCGTTCTACCTGGTCATCCGTTACCGCATTCCAATCCGCCATTTTCCTTCCATCCATCGTTTGTTTCCTCCAACCGCCAAATTATTTTGGCATTCCTGCATCTTTCCCCTGCGCGCCAGGCGCCCGCCGGCCCTGCCGGCATCCTCCTTTGGGCGCCTGTGTGCAAAAAGGGGCGGGCTACCTCCTGCCCGCCCCAAGTTTCCTCTTATTTTAATACGGGAAGGATCTTCTCCACGTCGCCGTGCGGCCTGGGAATCACATGGGTCGCTACCAGTTCCCCGAGTCTGGATGCGCTGGCGCTTCCGGCTTCCACTGCCGCTTTTACCGCGCCTACGTCGCCGCGTACCATTACGCTTACCAGCCCGGAACCGATTTTCTCCGTTCCCACCAGTGTTACGTTCGCTGCCTTTAACATAGCGTCCGCCGCCTCAATCGATGCTACCAAACCTCTTGTTTCCACCATTCCCAATGCTTCCTGTGCCATTCTTTTTTCCTCCTTGATTTCTGATTTTGTTTGTGCCGTTGTTTCCGTTTTTGTTTCTGCGTTTTGTGCCATTCCCGTTTCAGCCGCTGTTGTTTCCACAGCCGCTGCCTCTGCCTGCGGCGTTTTTTCTTTCCGCGTATCCGCATTTACCGGCTTCGTCTTTTGGGTTTTACCGGCTGCCGCAGCGGTTTTTTTCTCCGTATTTTTGCGTTCCGCCATATGCTACTCCATTTCGTCGTCCCATGCCGTCGGTATGTTCGTCAGCCGGCTGGCGCTCTTTCTTATTAATTTTACCACTTCTTCATGGGGATTGGCAATGACTACCGTGGCTGCCGGTTTCTTGATTGCGCCCTGTGCGGCGGCTTCCACCGCCTGCTCCACGTCCGATACGTCTCCCCGTATAATAACCGTTACCAGTCTGCCGCCCAGCTTTTTTTCCCATGTGACAAATTCCACATTGGCGGTCTTGCACATAATATCGAGGGCGCTGATGGCCGCCGTCGTACTCGGAACCTCAAAGAATCCATATGCATTTCCCATGTTTTTCCTCATTTCTGCGCTGCTTATCTGCTTTCCGAAACTAAATCAGGGGCAAAATCTTTTCCACATCGCTGTGGGGTCTGGGGATGACATGGGTCGCCACCAGTTCCCCAAGACTTGCCGCACGCAGACTTCCGGCTTCCACTGCCGCCTTCACCGCGCCCACGTCGCCGCGTACCATCACCGTTACCAGCCCGGAACCGATTTTCTCCGTCCCGATTAACGTCACTTCCGCCGACTTAATCATGGCATCCGCCGCTTCGATTGCCGCCGTAAGCCCTCTTGTTTCTATCATTCCCAATGCCAACTGTGCCATTTCTTCTCCTCCTTTATCTTTTCGGCCCTGTCCTTTGTGCGATTTCCTGCCTTACTTTTTATCCATGCCGCTGAGCCTTAACATTTTCTCCGTGTCTTCCTCCGGTCTTGCGATTTCATGGGTTGCCACCACTCCGGCAAGCTCCTCAGCCCGCCGTTTCGCGGCATCCACCGCCGCCCTTACATCCGATACGGTTCCCCGGAATTTTATCATGACGATCAGCGGCACGGGAAGGGCGTCCGCATTCGCCGGTTTGTTTTTATCAAAATTCTCTATGGTCACGTTGGCGGCTTTGCATCCCGCATCCGCTGCCGCAAATGCCGTCGCCAGTCCATAGACTTCTATGATTCCTACCGCTTCTCCCATATCTTATCCCCGCTTCCGCTTTTCTTTCCTATCACGGATTCCTTTCCAACCTGCCCGTGCATCACTTGTTTATAATGGCGATTTTCAACCCTTCCATTCTCAGGTTCGTCTTATGGGCTTCGTTAATCTCCTCCAGCGGAAATTCATGGGTAATCAGTTTCTCCATGGGAAGCCCGATGCCCTTTGCCCGTTTCAGGAAATCAAACGTGGTGGCATAATCCCGGAGTGTGTATACCCAGGAGCCTACCATGGTCAGTTCCTTTGAGCAGATATCCAAATGGGGATTAATCGTCGCATCCCCGTTGTTGATAAAGAATCCCAGTTCACACAGCCCGCCGCCGTTCCGGATGAATTTGTATATATTGGAATGTGCCGCCGGCGCTCCCGTACACTGGAAAGCGAAATCCGCAGGATAGCCTCCGAACGCGTCTTCCACGGCTTTTGCCAGTGCTTCGGTTCCCTTATGCTCCTTGAAGTCCACCGATTTTCCGGCGCCCATTTCCTTTGCAAAATCCAGGCGCTTGCGCTCCCCGTCCACGGCAACGATGTTTTCGATGCCCATAGTGCGCAGTACGGCGATGCAGATCAGCCCGATGGGACCGCAGCCCTGTACCACCACCCTGCTGTTGAAACGCAGGATTCCCGTGGATTTTGCCCGCTCCACTGCATGAACCAGCACCGCACAGGGCTCAATCAGTATCCTGGATTTTAAGTCAAGGTCGCTGACATTGAATACCGTAGAACCTTCCCGGATCAGTATGTAATCGGAAAACCAGCCGTTTAAATGAATGTCATCGTCGGGAAGAAGTCCGTATACGTCTGCACCCCCCACATTCTGTTTGTTCAGGTCAAACATGGTAATGTCGGGATTGTCTTTGAAAATCATGCAGGTAACGACCTTATCCCCTATTTTTAACGGCTTGCCCGCGCTGTCCTTCTTTACGTTTTTACCCATCTTCACGATTTCGCCGGTTCCTTCATGTCCCAGCGCTACCGGAATTAACCCGAAGGGATCTTTTTTAAATTCGTGGGCATCGGTACCGCAGATGCCGCAGCCCTCCACCTTTACGAGAATATCCCCGTCCCCCACTTCGGGAATCGGAAATTCCTTTACTTCATATTTTTCCAATGCGGTCAGCATGGCGACCCGCGCCTTCTCCGGTATGGCTGCGCCCGGTACCGCCTTTTGGCTCCCTGACGGTGTCCCCCTGTCCATCATGCTTTCCAGCACTTGCTTTACCACCGCTTCCACATCAGCCGTATTGATGTTGCCCATATCTGTCTCCTTTCTGCTTCTTCCTGCCGCCGTTACCGGATGCAGAGACTGTCCGACATCACGCACCGCCTTCTCTTGGTAAACGCGCTGGCGCTGGTCAGCCCTTCCCCGGTCCTGCTGGCTATGGTAAACGTACAGTAACCTTCGCCGCCGAAACCAAGCGCCGCATAAGACGGGGCGTTTTTCACAAGGATTGCCGTATCGATGGCTTTGGCATATTTCGTAATGTTATCTACATTCTTGGAATGGATGTGTGCGGAATGGCGGTTGCCGTGTTCGAGCCAAACCGCTTTCTCCACCGCCTCATCAAAATCCTTCGCCCTTACCATACCAAGAACCGGCATCATCAGTTCCTCGGAAATTAGGGGATGTTCTTTTTCCCCTTCAAACACGATGCAGCGGATATTGTCCGGCACGTCGATTCCAATCATGGCAAGCAGCGCCTTCGCGCTCCTCCCTACACATTTCCGGTTTAAGCCCTTCGGTGTCAGCACCACGGAGGTGAGCTTCTCCTGTTCTTCCCGGCTAATCCGGTAACATCCCTGTTCGTTTATCATGTAATGCATCAGCTCATCCGCCACGCTGTCCACCGCTACAATTTCTTTTTCCGCGATGCATGGAAGATTGTTGTCAAACGTACATCCGTTGACGATGTCCTCCGCCGCTTTACGGATATCCGCCGTCTCGTCCACTAATGCCGGCGGGTTCCCAGCGCCTGCCCCGATGCCCCGTTTCCCGGAGGAAAGCACCGCCGTAACCACGCCCGGTCCGCCGGTTGCCACAAGCAGGGCGATATCTTTATGTTTCATCATGATATTGCTGGTTTCCAGCGTGGGTTTTTCCACCGTACAGGCAATGACTTCCGGTCCCCCGGCTTCCGCCGACGCTTCGTTCATCATGTGAATGGCAAAAATGGATGTCTTAATCGCCGCCGGATGGGGATTGAATACCACCGTATTGCCGCCCGCCAGCATGCCGATGGTATTGCAAATGATGGTTTCCGAAGGATTGGTGCAGGGTGTAATCGCACCGATAACCCCGAAGGGACCCATTTCCACCAAGGTCAGCCCCCGGTCGCCCGACCACGCGGTAGTGGTAATGTCTTCCGTTCCGGGCGTACGCTCCGCCACCAGATGGTGTTTCAGTATTTTATGTCCCACATTTCCCATGCCGGTTTCCTGTACGCCCATACGTGCCAGTATTTCCGCATTTTCCTTTGTTTTTTTCCGAATCAGGCTGATGATTTTCTCCCTTTGGTCCATGGACATGGATTGCACTTTCTTCTGTGCCTGTTTTGCTGCCGCAATTGCCGTATCCATATCCGCAAATACGCCCTTGTTTCCTGTGGGGTCGGCATCTATCTTAAGCCTGGCAACCACTTCTTTTACCACATCCTGTACCAGTTGTTCACTGACTGCCACTTTCTTCTCATCCCTTTCCTTTGGAACTGTAACGCGATTTATTTTATTATTACAAATCCTTATTTTATGAAATCCTTCCGAACATTTCTTTTCCGTATGCGGCAAGCGCCGTGTCCTGCTCCAGCGTTCCGCCGCTCACGCCCAAAGCTCCCACCGTTTGCCCGTTCCGTTCCAATACTTCCCCGCCGCCAAAAATCACGATTTTGCCGCCGTTGGTATTCTGTATGCCGTACAGGGGCTGTCCGGGGGCGCTGAGACGGGAAAGCTCTGCCGTGGACATTTTCAGTCCCGCGGAGGTATACGCTTTATGCAGGGCGATATCGAAACTGGCTATGTAAGCGCCGTCCATACAATGAACGGCTATGGGTCTTGCCGAAGCATCCGACACTGCTATGACTACGGGAAGCCCCATTTCCTTTGCTTTCCGCTCCACTTCCCCTGCCAGTTTTTTGGCGGTTTCGAGTGTCAGGAGAACCTCCTGCCCTATTTCCGTTTTTTCTGTTTGTTCCGCTTTTTTCCCGGCTTCCCGTTCCATGGTTTTTAAGGTTTCCCTGACTGCCCGTTCCACAACCTGTTCCAGTGATTCCCTTACCGCCCCTTCTGCCGCGCGGCGGATAATCCGTTCCTGCCTGCCGTCCTCCATGGCATCCTCCGTTTGTTCTGTCCGTTCCCGTATACGTTCCTTATAATCCAAGCTGCTCCATGACTTTCTTCGTAATGGAAGCCACCAAATCCGCATCCGCGCTTCCTGCTGCCGAACCCGTTCCGCAGGAAGTACAGCTATGGCAGCTCGGTTTCCCTTCCTTCTTGTTGGGGCACAAATCCGCCGGATGTTTCCCGGTCATGCCAAACTGCCTGCGGATTTCATACAGCCTCTCCACCTGTGCCTGGGACAGTTCCTTGGGACCGCCAAGCACCTTGGACTGGTACAGAAGACGGGCATAAAATTCCACGGACTCCATCTTATGGTATGCATTTAAAAGGGAATCGGAATATGCCAGCGCCCCGTGGTTTTCCAACAGCACCGCATCATAATACTGCAGGTACTTGGATACCGCATCCGGTATTTCCTCCGTGGAAGGGGTACCGTACTCCGCAATGGGAACACAGCCCAATGCGATAACCGCTTCCGGCATAATCGGCTGGGTCAGCGGGATTCCCGCAATGGCGAAACTGGTAGCATACAGAGGATGGGCATGTACCACGGAGCGGACGTCCGGCCGTTCCTTATACACACGCATATGCATTTTGATTTCGGAAGACGGGCGGAAACCTTTGTTCGCCTGGATTACTTTGCCTTCCGCATCCACTTTGCAGATGTATTCCGGCGTCATAAATCCTTTGCTCACTCCCGTAGGCGTACACAAAAACTCATTGTCGTTTAATTTCACCGAAAAATTGCCGTCATTGGATGCCACCATCCCGCGGTTGTAAACCCTCTTTCCGATTTCACACATTTCCTTTTTAATTTCATACTCGTTCTGCATAATACCCTTTTCCTCCTTCGGCTTCTATGTGATATGCATTTTGTTGGTTTTGTGTTGATTATGGTTTTATAATACCACCAAAATCAACATTGGTCAACTTGTTTTTGTGTTGGTTTTAAGGATTTTTAGCTGTTTTGTTATACATTTCATTCATAATCATTCCCCCTAGAGCGTGTTTGCAATAGAACAATTAGTCGGCATTGTGGGAAAATCTAAACTTTTGGATTTTACCGCAATGCTTGTATTTTGGTCTTTTGTTTCTTTGTTTCGGAATAGCGTGGTGCCGGCAGCCTATCTCTTGTTTTCGGTTGCTTGCTTCTTTACCGTACATGAGCATCCTCCTGTGATTTCAATCTACCGAAAGGATTTTTCGTCCATAGACACAAAAAAATTTACAGCCTCTTTCATCGCATTTTACATCATTGTATCATCCCGCAAAACCTCAGCTAAGTTGATTTTACGTATATTACGCCAGCCAAGATAATATGCAAATGCCACAATTCCCCAGATAGCCAGCATAAAAATCATAA
>CAJUMD010000093.1 GCA_910587275.1 uncultured Kineothrix sp. | reverse complement strand
AGGATTTGGCGGAACTGATTTATGACTTGAAAAATTCCAATAAGGATGCGAGGATTTCCGTGAAACTGGTATCCGAGGCGGGCGTGGGAACCGTTGCAGCGGGCGTGGCGAAGGCGGGCGCGCAGGTCATTTTAGTCTCCGGCTACGACGGGGGTACCGGCGCGGCACCGCGCAATTCCATCCACAATGCAGGGCTTCCGTGGGAGCTGGGATTGGCGGAAACCCATCAGACTTTAATTATGAACGGACTGCGCAATAAGGTGCGCATCGAGACGGACGGGAAACTGATGAGCGGACGGGACGTGGCGGTTGCGGCGATTCTCGGTGCGGAGGAATTCGGGTTTGCCACCGCGCCCCTGGTTACCATGGGCTGCGTCATGATGCGGGTCTGCAACCTGGATACCTGTCCGGTGGGCGTGGCGACGCAGAACCCGAAGCTGCGCAGGAACTTTAAGGGCAAGCCGGAGTACGTGATGAATTTCATGAAATTCATTGCGCAGGAACTGCGGGAATATATGGCAAAGCTGGGTGTACGCACCGTGGATGAGCTGGTAGGACGTACGGATTTGCTCAAAATAAAGGAAACGCTGACGGACAGCCAAAGAAAGGTGGACTTAACCCAGATTCTTTCCAACCCCTATGAAGGAAGCAGGGAGAAGGTGACGTTTGACCAGAAACGGGTATATGATTTCCATTTGGAGCGGACGTTGGATGAAAAAGTGCTGCTGCGGCAGCTTTCCGGCGCTATTGACAAAGGGACGGGAAGAAGCATAGAAGTGGATGTGAAGAATACTGACCGCGCGTTCGGAACGATTCTCGGCTCGGAAATTACCAGGAGACTGGGGGATGATGTGGCGGAAGACACATACCGCGTCCTCTGCAAAGGGGCTGGCGGACAGAGTTTCGGTGCGTTTATTCCAAAGGGGCTGACCCTGGAACTTGTGGGAGAGAGCAACGATTATTTCGGGAAAGGGTTATCCGGCGGAAAACTGATTGTTTATCCTCCGGCGGGCAGCCGGTTTAAACCGGAGGAAAACATCATTATAGGAAACGTGGCGCTTTACGGCGCTACCAGCGGTAAGGCATTTATTAACGGCGTGGCGGGCGAACGGTTCTGCGTGCGCAATTCAGGCGCACATGCGGTGGTGGAAGGCGTGGGCGACCACGGCTGCGAATATATGACCGGGGGACGTGTGGTCGTTTTGGGACCTACCGGAAAGAATTTTGCGGCAGGCATGAGTGGAGGTATCGCTTATGTGCTGGACGAAAACAGGGATTTGTACATCCGCCTGAATAAGGAAATGGTTTCTTCCCATGAGCTGACAAACAAGTATGACGTGTTGGAATTAAAGGAAATGATTAAGGAACACGTAGCGCTGACCAATTCGGTTAAAGGAAAGGAAATTTTGGACCACTTTAAGGATTACCTGCCGAAATTCAAAAAAATCATTCCTTATGATTACGAACGGATGCTGACTGCCATCGTGCAGATGGAGGAAAAAGGGCTGAGTGCGGAGCAGGCACAGATTGAAGCATTTTATGCGAATCAGGGAAAGTAGCATATGGGGAGGTCTGCACCCTGCACAGTATGGAAAGGGTGCAGGTCTGACCATGATGACTGGAAAAGGACCGCAAAATGACAGTGGCAGCGGGAAAGGAGTGTAGGGAGAAATGGGAAAACCAACGGGTTTTATGGATTATAAAAGGGAAGTTTCCAAGGCGGCGCAGCCGAAGGATAGGATTAAGGATTTTAACGAGTTCCATGAGCATCTGCCGCAGGAGAAGCAGCAGATGCAGGGGGCAAGGTGCATGGAGTGCGGGGTGCCGTTCTGCCAGGCGGGCATGAATATCTGCGGGATGACTTCGGGATGTCCGCTGCATAACCTGGTGCCGGAGTGGAACGATTTGGTGTATACGGGCAACTGGAAACAGGCATATAACCGATTAAAGAAGACGAACAGCTTCCCGGAGTTTACTTCACGGGTCTGTCCGGCGTTATGTGAGGCGGCGTGCACCTGCGGGCTGAACGGGGAGCCTGTGGCCACGAAGGAAAACGAGTATGCGATTATCGAGAATGCCTATGCGGAGGGATATGCGGCGGCGAAGCCGCCCAAGGTACGCACGGGAAAAAGGGTTGCGGTGGTAGGAAGCGGCCCGGCGGGACTGGCAGTGGCGGACCAGTTGAACAAACGCGGGCATTCGGTGACGGTATATGAGCGGTCCGACCGGATTGGGGGTCTGTTAATGTACGGGATACCGAATATGAAGCTGGAGAAGAAGATTGTGGAACGCAAGGTGAAGATTATGGAGGAAGAAGGCGTGATCTTTCTTACCGGAACGGATGTGGGAAAGGACGTGAAAGCGGAAGCGCTGCTAAAAGAGTACCATAAGGTGGTGCTTGCCTGCGGCGCCTCCAATCCCAGGGACATCCAGGCGGCAGGCAGAGATGCCAAGGGGATTTACTTTGCCGTGGATTTCCTGAAAGCAAATACGAAAAGTCTTTTGGATTCCCGTTTAGAGGACGGGAAATACGTGAACGCCAGGGACAAGAACGTGGTCATTATCGGCGGCGGCGATACGGGCAACGACTGTGTGGGGACGGTAATCCGCCACGGCTGTAAGTCAGTGACCCAAATCGAAATGATGCCGAAAGCGCCGGATACGAGAGCGGAGAACAATCCGTGGCCGGAGTGGCCGAAAGTATGCAAAACGGATTACGGCCAGGAGGAAGCCATTGCGGTATTCGGTCACGACCCGCGCATTTACGAGTCCACGGTAAAGGAATTTGTGAAAGATAAGAACGGCAGTTTAAAGGCGGTAAAAACCGTAAAGCTGGCGTGGGAAAAAGAAGAAGCCACAGGGCGTATGGTAAGGAAAGAAGTGGAGGGAAGCGAGCAGACCCTTCCGGCGGAAATTGTCCTAATTGCGGCGGGGTTTTTGGGAACTCAGAAGTATGTGTCGGATGCCTTTAAGGTGGAACTGGACGGGAGGACAAACGTGAAAACCGCAGCGGGGGCTTATGAAACCACGGCGAAGAACGTATTTGTGGCAGGCGACATGCACAGAGGGCAGTCTTTGGTGGTATGGGCCATCCGGGAAGGCAGGGAAGCGGCGCGGGCAGTGGACGAAAGCCTGATGGGGTACAGTAATCTTATGGTGCAGTAGTATGGATTCAGGGCGGAATAAGCGGACCGGGAAGGGGTCCGCTTATTCCGTTTTGCGGCGTTTTGCGGCTGGAGGTGCCGGCCGGCTTTCGTGCAGGAGGGAAGTGAATAACCCGGCGGCCTTGGACAGAGGATGTTCCCCGGACAGTACGAGACAGATGCGGCGGGACGGAAGCGTTTCCCGGAGGAAAAGCCGGAAAATTTTCCCCTCCCGCAGTTTTTGACTGGCAAAGTCAAACGGTACAAATCCTATGCCGAGGTTGTTTTCCGCCATGGGGGTGATCAGGTCCACGGTTTCCAGCTCGATGTCCGGTGCGAGGACTGCGCCGTGGGAAAGGAAGAAATGCTCCAAAAACTGCCGCGTAACGGAAGCGGGTTCCATGCAGATAAGCGGATAGGTGCACAGATCCTGTATGGACAGGGGATGGGAGCACAGCCCGGCGTATTTAGGCCCCCCAATCAGAATGTCCTGGAATTCGGTGAGCGGGTAAACCCGGTAGCCGTTTAGGGGTTCGGATGCCGTGACGATAATGGCAAAGTCAATGAGCCCCGTGTCCAGCGCCCTTAGGGTGGCGGGGGTATTGTTATTGGAAATTTTCAGTTTGATGTGGGGATAATTTTCCTTAAATTGTTTTAAATGGGGCAGGAGGTAGTGGTGCAGCGTGGTTCCGGTTGCGCCGATGCGGACGGTTCCGTCGGTGAGTTTCATAAGGGCGCTTAATTCATTTTCGGCTTCCCAAAGGTGTCGGCAGGCAACGGAAACATGGCGGAAAAGCAGTTCCCCTTCGGGGGTTAGGGTTACGCCCTTTTTGGAGCGGCAAAACAGGATGCAGTTTAACTCCCTTTCCATACTGCTGATGCATTGGCTGACGGTGGGCTGGGAAAGGTAGAGGGCGCGGGCGGCAGCAGTGATGCTGCCTTGTTTGGCGACGTGGTAGAATACTTTGTAGGAATCAAAACTTACGGACATGGGGGCTCCTTTCTTTTTTGGGGGGGATTTGGATATGCTTCTGTTTGGAGGGTGTGGCGGCACTCCGGGGCAGGTATTTACCATAGATATATTCTATGGATGAGGTAATAAATATTAATTTTATTAATGCATGTAAAAGTAGTATAATACTTTGAGGTCGGGATGTAAAGCAGGAGGTTATTGGCTGTGGAGCGGGTAGTTGCCATAGGGTTACTGTTTGGCGGTCAATGTTATTTAGTTTGGAAAGGAGTATGGCGGTGGTATGGTTAAGGATTTGACGGAGGGGTCTCCAAGAAGGGTGTTATGGCAGTTTACGATTCCCATGTTTGTGAGCGTGGTTTTCCAGCAGTTGTATAATATTGCGGACAGTATCATTGCAGGGCAGTTCGCGGGGGAAGATGCGCTGGCGGCGGTGGGGGCTTCCTATCCGGTTACAATGATTTTTATGGCGATTGCGGTGGGGAGCAACATCGGATGTTCGGTGGTGATTTCCAATCTGTTTGGGGCAAAAAAGTATAAAGAGATGAAAACCGCGGTGTATACGACGCTGGCAACCGCATTTGTCCTGTCCGTGGTACTGACGGTGTCGGGGCTTTTGGGAACCGGGGGATTGATGGCGGTGATACGCACACCGGAGAATATTTTTGCGGACGGGGCGCTTTACCTGGGAATTTATATCGGCGGTTTTACGTTTCTGTTCCTGTATAATGTGGCAACCGGTATTTTCTCGGCATTGGGGGATTCCAGGACGCCGCTTTATTTCCTGATTGCGTCTTCCCTTGGAAATATTCTGCTGGATTATATTTTCGTGGCGGTTTGCGGCTGGGGGGTTGCAGGCGTAGCGTGGGCAACGTTTGCGGCGCAGGGAATTGCCTGTGTGCTGGCACTGTTTACCATGAAAAAGAGACTGGACGGGGTAAAGACGGAAGGAGGGAGCGAATTTTTCTCCTGGGAAATGCTGCGGAGGATTGGGCAGATTGCGGTTCCTTCCATATTACAGCAGAGTTTTGTGTCGGTGGGGAACATTTTCATCCAGGGGCTGGTGAACAGTTACGGTTCTTCTGTGATTGCCGGGTATTCGGCGGCGGTGAAACTGAATACGTTTGCTATTACCAGCTTTACCACACTGGGAAACGGGATTTCCAATTTTACGGCACAAAATCTTGGGGCAGGGAAGGGAGAACGGGTCAGGGAAGGCTTCCGTGCAGGAATCCAAATGGCCGTTATAGTGGTGGCAGTTTTCTTTGCAGCGTTTTTCCTAAACCGGGAAAGGATGGTACGGCTGTTCATGGGAGAAGAAAGTACGATGGCGTTATCTACGGGAATGGTTTTTCTGGAGATTGTGTCGCCTTTTTATATCATCATCTCCGTGAAACTGCTGGCGGACGGTGTGCTGCGCGGCGCAGGGGCGATGCGGCAGTTTATGGCATCCACGTTTACCGATTTGGTGCTGCGGGTGGTACTGGCATTTCTCCTGTCCGGGGTATCCGGTTCCATCGGGATATGGCTGTCCTGGCCCGTGGGATGGGGTGTGGCGGCGGTGATGTCGGTGGTATTTTACCGGAAGTTAAAGCTGGAGCTTGCATGAATGGGCAGTCCGGCATCGTCGGGCAGCCGTTTTTGCAGCATATATTAAGCGGGCAGGGGATTGTTTTCCCCTGCCCGCCGTGCCGTACGCCTGTCAGATTTGTTTTGGTTTACAATAACTGGAGTCCTGCTTCCAGCGCTGCTTTCATGACGTCTTCCGGCCAAAGGGAACATTGGACTTCGCCGATGTGCGCTTTGCGCAGGAAAAACATACAGATACGGGACTGGCCGATGCCGCCGCCGATGGTGTAAGGGAGTTCTTCCTTAATAATGGACTGTTGGAACGGAAGATCCGCCCGTTCGGGGCAGCCGGCTTTTTCCAACTGGGACAGCAGGGAATCTTTGTCCACACGGATTCCCATGGAGGAAAGTTCCAGTGCGATGTCCAAAACCGGATAATAGACAACGATATCCGCGTTTAACGCCCAGTCGTCGTAGTCCGGGGCGCGTCCGTCGTGCTTTTCGCCGGATTCCAGCAAATCGCCAATCTGCATGATGCAGACGGCGCCTTTTGCCTTGCTGATGTAATATTCCCGTTCTTTCGGACTGTATTCGGGAAACATTTCTTCCAATTCCTTTGTAGTAATGAAGAAAATGTCATGGGGAAGTATTTCCTCTATGTAATCGTATTGGATGGCGAGGTACTTCTCCGTTTTGCGCAGAACTTTGTATACGGTGCGCACCACGTCCTTCAAGGTATTGAGGTTGCGTTCCTCTTTGGTAATGATTTTTTCCCAGTCCCATTGGTCCACGTAAATGGAATGGATGTTATCCGTTTCCTCGTCCCGCCGTATGGCGCTCATGTCCGTGTAAAGCCCTTCCCCTATGGCAAAGCCGTATTTCTGCAATGCATAACGTTTCCATTTGGCAAGGGAATGGACGATTTCCGCCTGTGCATCTTCCTGTTCGCGGATGCCGAATGTAACCGGGCGTTCCACGCCGTTTAAGTTGTCGTTCAGCCCGGAGCCGGGGGTAACAAACAGGGGCGCCGATACGCGTAAAAGGTTCAGCCGTTCGGCGAGCAGGCTTTGAAAGAAATCCTTGACGGTTTTGATGCCGATTTGTGTGTCGTGCAGGTTCAGTGCCGACTTATAATCTTTGGGTATTATGAAATGATTCATGGTTATATTGACCTCGCTTTTGCTTAAATAGATTCATTACTATTTAAACGCTTTTTGTGGAAGATTGCAAGGGGGTATGGAACTTTTTATTTGATTTGGGCAACAATGCGGCATGGACTGTTACACAAAACAGAACAAATGTTTGAAAAAAACTATTGATAATTCCGGCGGTATGTGATAAGATATAGCAAACAAGTGTTCGGCGCATAAAGAAAACGGGGATGAAGAAGATGGTACAGCTAAAGGTAACGGAAGAACAGGGAATTATGGAGAAGTTGGGGATCCTTACGGATGCGGCGAAATATGATGTGGCATGTACTTCCAGCGGTGTGGACCGCAGGGGAGACGGAACAGGCATGGGGAATACGCTGGCTGCGGGAATCTGCCATTCTTTTGGTACGGACGGGCGGTGTATTTCCCTGTTAAAAATATTGTTTACCAATGAATGCATTTATGACTGTAAATATTGCATCAACCGGAAATCCAACGATGTGCCGAGGGCTTCCTTCACGCCGGATGAAGTGTGTACGCTGACCATGGAATTTTATAAGAGAAACTATATTGAAGGTCTGTTTTTGAGTTCGGGAATCCTGTATCATCCTGATTTTACGATGGAGCTGATTTACCAAACGGTGTATAAACTGCGTCAGGAATGCCGCTTTCAGGGGTATGTCCATGTGAAGGCGATTCCGGGCGCAGATCCGGCGTTAATCCAAAAGACGGGTTTTTTGGCGGACAGGATGAGCGTGAACCTGGAACTGCCGACTGCGGAGAGTCTTTGCCGTTTGGCGCCGAACAAACACCGGAAAAATATACTTGCGCCGATGCGGCAAATACAGAACGGGATTCATGCGAATAAAAATGAACTGACGCTGTACCGGAGCGCACCGCGGTTCGTTGCGGCGGGGCAGTCCACACAAATGATTGTGGGGGCGACGCCGGAGAATGATTTCCAGATTATGAGCGTAGCGGAGAACCTGTACCGGAAATTTGAATTGAAAAGGGTATTTTATTCCGCTTTTGTGAAGGTGAATGAGGATAAGGAACTGCCTGCATTGGCGGAGGGACCGCCGCTGTTGCGGGAACACAGACTGTATCAGGCGGACTGGCTGCTTCGGTTTTACGGCTTTACGGCAGATGAGCTTTTGAGTGAGAAGCGCCCGAATTTTAATATTATGCTGGACCCGAAAGCGGATTGGGCGCTGCGGCATTTGGAGCTGTTTCCCGTGGAAATCAACCGTGCGGATTACCAAATGCTTCTCCGGATACCGGGGATAGGGGTAAAGAGCGCACAGAGAATTGTGCGTGCAAGGAAAAACGGTGCCCTGCGTTTTGAGGACCTGAAAAAAATAGGGGTAGTGCTGAAACGTGCCCTGTATTTCATTACCTGCGGCGGACGGATGATGTACAACACGAAGGTGGAGGAAGATTACATTACGAGGAACCTGTTGAACGTGGAGGAGAAACTTCCGTTTGACAAAGATGGGATGACTTACCGGCAGTTATCTTTATTTGACGATATGAAGGTTACCATGCCGCCAAGGCAGGAAGATCTGCCCAAAACGGTTTTGGGACAGATATGAGTGCGGCACCGGCGGTTCCGGGTCAGGAAAAGAAGCAAAAGGACAATTGGAAGCAAAGGGAAAGGACGGACAGTATGGAAGAATATTTTCTCATATGCAGGGATTCGCCGGAGGGGATTTTTACGGGAATCTATGAGGCTTATGCTATGCGCAGGCCCCATGATTCCATCCATATCCAGGTGGGGGAGGAAGAAAACCTGCGGCTTTTTGCCGTATACCGTCATGTGGAACCGGACCGGGAGAAATCCCTTAGGGTTTCCGCGACGCTGGAACGCCGGTTGGGAGCGGAAGCGTATATTGAGATATGCTGTGCCCTTGCCGCGCAGGACGGAGAGAAGGGGGAGGCGGTTTATAAGACCGTGGTATGCGGCTTTAAAAGGAAAGACGGACGCCAGGTGATGGGGGACCTTTCCAATCCTTATGTGCATAAAGTGTTTGAACTGGCGCGCAGTGTGAAAAACGAAGCACACCATTGGAAGGAGTTCCTGCGCTTCCAGGAGCTGGAGGGAGGAATGCTGTTTTCCAAAATAGGACCGAAGAACAATGTGCTTACCTTCCTTATGCCCCACTTTTCCGACCGGCTCCCGCTATTGAATTTCATGATATACGATGAGAACAGGAACCTGTTTGCCGTACATCCGGCATCCGGGGAATGGTATCTTGTTTCGGATATGCAGGTCAGGGAGGAAAGATTCCAAACATATTCCGGTGATGAAACGAAGTACCAGGAACTGTTTCGTCATTTCTGCAAAACCATCGCAATAAAAGAACGGAAAAACTTAAAACTCCAACGGAACATGCTGCCGTTATGGTTCCAAGAATATATGGTGGAATTTGGGGAATAATTATCAATATGTGATTTGCCCCTACCGTTGGGTGAAGCTGTTATTGTGCATGTTTACGAAAGTTGGCAGCGGTCGGCAGTTCTTTACAGTCATATTTAAAATTATTGCCAAAAACTGACAAATCTGACAATTATGGACACAAAATTTACACTTTACTTTTGGAAAATATGGGATATAATACATTCATAACAAAAAGGAACACAAAAACATTTTTGCAGAAAGGGTGGTGTAGTTATGATGAAACGTAAAATTATGCTAAAGCCCGATGAAGTAAAAGACTTTGTGAATGCCGCGTCGAAATGTGACTTCGACATTGATATTGCGTATAACAGGTATGCAGTGGATGCAAAGTCGATTGTTGGTGTCTTCGGGCTTGATTTCAGTCAGATTCTGACCGTGTCTTATTCGGGTCATGATGCTGATTTTGAGCAGTTTATGTCGAGGCTGGCAGTCGCATGCTAAGCATTTTCCAAACATGCTTTATGGAATGGGTGTAGTAATTGGTATGAGGAACTTCAGGGAAGGGAAGAAAATTTGACTCCCCATGTGAGATAGGTTAGACTATTTCCATGGGGGGCTTTTTTTGTTTCATGGGATTTTTATGGTGTATCCAAAAGAAGCTGCGGTTTGGGAGAAGCCGGACGGAAAACGGAATGGGATGATTAATGCATAAAACGGGAGGGATACGTAAGAGGCATGGATGGGGAAAGCAGGAAGACGGAAATACATATTTCAGTGCGTAATCTGGTGGAATTCGTGCTGCGGGAAGGAGATATCGACAACAGGCGGGGAGCCATGCCGGAAAATGCCATGCAGGAGGGCGGGCGCATCCATCGGATGATACAGAAACGCATGGGGGCGGATTACCGGGCGGAAGTGCCGTTAAAATATGGTTATGAAACGGATGCTTATACCATAGTGGTGGAAGGGCGGGCGGACGGAATCTTTACCGGGGCCGGAGAAATCGTGGAGCCGTCCGTAACGGTGGACGAAATAAAGGGGACCTACCGGGAGCTTGCCAAAATGAAAGGCGCGGTCCCGGTTCATTTGGCACAGGCGAAATGTTATGCCTATATTTACGCCAAACAGAAAGGGCTTGGCAGCATACGGGTACAGATGACATACTGCAATATGGATACGGAGGAAATCCGGTATTTTCATTCTTCCTATACGTCCGGGGAGCTGGAGGAGTGGTTTATGGGGGTGATGGAGCAGTACCGCAGGTGGGCGGATTTTGAGACGGACTGGAAAAAGCGGCGGCAGAAGTCGGCAAAGAAGCTGCAGTTTCCTTTTGCATACCGGGAAGGGCAGAAAGACCTTGTTACCTATGTATACCGGACCATATACCATGGGCGGAAGCTCTTTATCGAAGCGCCAACGGGAGTGGGAAAAACCATATCCACGGTATTTCCTGCGGTAAAGTCCATGGGGGAAGGACGCGGGGACCGGATATTTTATCTGACGGCAAAGACCATCACGCGGACGGTGGCGGAGGAAGCCTTTGCCCTGCTGCGGGAACAGGGACTGGAATTTAAGACGGTGATGCTGACCGCCAAGGACAAAATTTGTTTTATGGAGGAAACCGAGTGTAACCCGGAATATTGTCCATATGCGAAGGGGCATTATGACCGTGTGAACGATGCCATTTATGATTTATTGACTCATTCGGACAATTTTGGCAGGGATGCGGTGGAGGAATACGGGAGAAAACACCGGGTCTGCCCTTTTGAGATGTGTTTGGATGTCAGTCTGTTTGCTGACGGGATTATTTGTGATTATAATTATCTGTTTGATCCGCATGTGTACCTGAAACGTTTCTTTGGCGATGGGAGCAGGGGGGATTTCCTCTTTTTGGTGGATGAGGCCCATAACCTGGTAGACAGGGGGCGGGAGATGTACAGCGCAGTGATGTGCAAAGAGGATTTTTTAAAACTGAAAAAGACCATGAAGGGGCTGGATTCCAATATGGAACGGCAGTTGGAGAAATGCAACCGGGAACTGCTTACGTTAAAGAGGGAATGCGAAACATACCGGATTGAGGAGTATACCGCCCCTTTTGTCATGGCATTGCAAAGGCTGTGCAGTACATTGGAACGTTACCTGGAGGAACATGAAAAGCCGGATGCTTTCCATACGAAGGAAATACGGAGCCAAGTCTTGGAATTTTATTTTGAAGTAACCCATTTTTTGGATATTTATGAGCGTGTGGATGAAAATTATGTGGTCTATTCGGAAATGAGGGAGGACGGTTCCTTTATCTTAAAACTTTTTTGCGTGAATCCGTCCAAAAATCTATCGGAATGCATGAAAAAGGGAAGGAGTACGATTCTTTTCTCCGCAACGCTGCTTCCCATCCGTTATTATAAGGAGCTTTTGGGGGCGGAAGAAGGGGATTACGAGGTGTATGCGCAGTCCGTTTTCGATGCGGGGCGCAGGGCGTTGTTTGTTGGCGGCGATGTGACCAGCAAATATACGAGGAGAACCAGGGCGGAGTATTATAATATTGCTTCCTATATTCATGAAATTGTAAAGAACAGGCACGGAAATTATATGGTCTTTTTTCCATCCCATACTTTCCTGCAGCAGGTTTACGGGGTTTTCATGGACACGTTTTATGACGGAGACTGCATGGAGTGCGTGGTACAGGAGGAACGCATGGATGAGAAGGAGAGGGAGGAATTTTTGCAGCGTTTTTCCGGTAGCTGCGGTTATGGAATAACTGCGGCAGTCCATACGGAAAGGGAAGCCGGAAGGGAAAGAATCCTGATTGCCTTCTGTGTACTTGGCGGAATCTTCAGCGAGGGAATTGATTTAAAGGAAGACCGCCTGATTGGGGCAGTAATCGTCGGTACCGGGCTGCCGCAGGTCTGTAACGAAAGGGAGATTCTCAAGAACTACTTCGACGGAAGGGGGGAAAGCGGGTTTGATTATGCGTACCGCTATCCGGGAATGAATAAAGTCTTACAGGCGGCGGGACGGGTCATCCGTACCGCAAGGGATGTGGGAATCGTGGCGCTTTTGGATGAAAGGTTCTTAAACCGTGCCTACCAGAGAATGTTCCCAAGGGAATGGGAAACATATGAAAGCGTGACGGTGGACGGAATCGCCAAACGGGTGGAGCGTTTTTGGGATGAGTGGCTGTAATATGCCGTCATATGCAGTCCGCACCGGTTTTTCTACGGGGCGGATAAGCGTGCGATTTCCTCTTTGTAAGGAGGCAGGAGTTTGGACGGGTCCTCACTGCCCGGACGGTAAGGGGTTTCCAGGATTTTGGGGATGTCCTCAAATGCAGGGTGGTGTACAATCCGGTGCAGCGCTTCAAAACCGATATAACCGTCCCCAATATTGGCATGGCGGTCTTTTCCGGCACCGCAGGGGTTTTTGCTGTCGTTGATATGGAGGACGGCAACCTTGTCAATACCAATCAGGCGGTCCAGCTTTGCAAGAATTCCGTCAAAATCGTGGATTATGTCATACCCGGAATCGTGCATGTGGCAGGTGTCAAGGCAGACGCGCAGTTTGTCATTGTGACCAACCTGGTCAAAAATGGCTGCCAGTTCTTCGAAACTTCTGCCGATTTCCGAGCCTTTCCCCGCCATAGTTTCCAGCGCGATGTGGCAGGGGGTATCCTTGGTCAGTATTTCATTGAGCCCTTCCGCAATTTTGCGGATGCCTGCTTCGGGACCGGCGCCCACATGCGCGCCGGGATGCAGTACCAGCGTATGGCTTCCCATGGCGGCGGTCCGTTCCACGTCCATGGACAGGAAATCCACGGCAAGGCGGAAGGTTTCCGTGTTTACGCTGTTGCCGAGATTAATGATGTAGGGGGCATGGATGACCGGTTCCGTGATATGGTGCTCCGCCATGTATGCCAAAGCCGCATCGATGTTCAGTTCCCCGGTTGGTTTTCGTTTCGTGTTCTGCGGCGCACCGGTAAATACCATGAAAGTATTGGCACCATAGGAAAATGCTTCTTTGGCGGAGCCAAGAAACATTTCTTTCCCTTTCATGCCGACATGAGAGCCTAATTTTAACATATACATTCCTCTTTTCTTCTTTATAATATGGTACTTCTGATTATAGCATGGCGGAAGGAATATGGGAATAGTATGGGGACGTAAAGGAAATATTGTAAAGTGACGTTAAAAAAACCGCTAATATGATTTTAGAGTCAGCAGAAATGACACAAATGTCACATGTGGATAACTCGGTGGAAATTGGGGATTTCTTTTCGGAAAATGTCAAAATAGGGAAAGCGACCGTCATTTTCCTTTGGTTTTTGTTTATAGAGGACAGAAAAATGGTACCGAACCGGTCAATATGGGAATGATGTGGGAAAAAGAGAGGAAAAGCATAAGTTACAGTCGGGCGGAAATGTTATGTTCGTGGGTGAGTGCGGACGCAAAAGCCAGGAGCGGGGTCCCCTGCCCGGTTTGTCCCTGCCTCCCTGCGCTTCCCCTGCCGGCATCTGTTCAAAACCTGTTTCAAAAAATGGTGCTGTTTCTT
>CAJUMD010000092.1 GCA_910587275.1 uncultured Kineothrix sp. | reverse complement strand
ACAGGCAATCCCGCTGCCGCCGCCCCCCAAAAAACTCCCTCCCGTGCGTCCGCCCCCCAACATAACATTTCAGGCTGAACTGTTACCATGGGGAAACTCAAAAAATGCATACCTGTTGTAAATAAATGAAAAAAATGCTACAATTTTTTAACTGTACTGAAAAATGTCAACAACCTCGCGGCAGTCGTCAAACATCCGCACAAGTGTGGCTGCTTAGAGCATGTTTGAAAATTGCTTTCCGGCAAATATCACGCAAAATGATGAAACGATACGTCGTAGTTGATTACATTGATTGAATTTGGACGGAAAGCGGACGGCAGATTGCGGAAATGTATTTTCTAACACGCTCCTGCCCATTGCCCGCGGGAATAACACGATATAGAAACCGGACAAAGAAAAGCAAAAGGAACATAAAAATGGATAAAACAATTGAATTAACGGACAAAAACCATATTCCCTTCACAATATCCTACCGGGTCATCCGCAGCAACCGTAAAACCTGTGCCATCGTTTTGGACGAAAACGCCTCTGTCAGCGTCCGTCTCCCTCTCCGCGGGACCGATGCGGATGCGGTAAGGTTTTTAAGGGAAAAACAATACTGGATTGCCGAAAAACGTATAAAACTGCTAAAGCGTAAAGAAGAACGGCTGGCAAGACAGGCAGGACTGACGCCCCTTACCGAAAACCAGCGGATTGCCCTGGAGAAAAGATACCGGGAAGCAGCCAAACCTTACTTTTCCCAAAGGGCTGCCTATTACGCCGGCGCTTACCGCCATATCATCCGTCACGGCTATTCCGCTATCTCCGTCCGTGACCAGAAAACCCGCTGGGGAAGCTGCAGCGGGCACGGAACCCTGTCCTTTAACTGGCGTCTCATGCTGGCGCCCCCTGACATATTGGATTATGTGGTCGTCCATGAACTTTGCCATTTGGAACACATGAATCACTCCAGGGACTTTTGGGCATGTGTGGAAGCGATTCTTCCCGATTACAGGGAACGGAGGAAATGGCTGAAAGAACATGGCCATGAATTGACACTGGATATGGAAGGTATGGGCTAAAGAATAACCGGCGGATGCAGATAACCGGTTTGTTAAGGCTTTGTACTGTTTTATCCGTATAAGCGGCAAAAGACATTTCCCGGAAAGTATTTTCCGGAAAATGCCCCTGCCGCCGCACTTTATGCTTTTTACGCTTTATTTCTTCTTTTTCCCGGACTTGCTGTCTTTTTCCCGCTTTACGCCCAGCTCCACGTCCATCATCATCCTGCGGGAAGCGCTGCGTTTTGCAACATCCGCATACCAGGGTTTCTCTGCCTTGGATGACTTTTCTTTTCCCGCTTTTTCCTTTAACTTCTTATCTTTAAACGGTTTTTCTTTAAACGCTTTTTCAAACGTTTTTTCTTTCTGCAGCTTCTCCTTAAACGGCTTTTCCTTTTGGAATTTATCTTTGGATGCCTTCTCTTTTGACGGCTTTTCCTTGAATACCTTTTCTTTTAACGGCTTTTCCTTCGGGAATTTCTCTTTGGATGCCTTCTCTCCGCGGCGTTCCCCATACGGTGCGCCTTCCTTCTTCTTTCCCTTGCCGGCGCCGTCCCGCTTGCGGCCGCCGAAACCACCTCCAAAGCCGAACTCTTTACCCTTGCCTTTCTCCATTTTGATATCCTTGATATCGTCGCCCATTTTCATTTTCATGAACGCGGCAGCCAACTCCAGGGCAGTGTACTCCCCTTCCTCCAGCTTGCCCTGCAAAAATTCCATGGTTTTATCCAAATTCTTGTTCTGCATCGTCTCAAGGGCTTCCCCAAGCACTTTCTCCGACTTCACGGAAGTAATGTCCGCTGCCGACGGTATGCTCCGTTCTTTGATTTTCGTATGACAGACCCTTTCGATTTCACGCAGCTTGCGCATATCCCTGCCCGTTACCAGCGTAAAAGAGCGTCCGGTCTTGCCCGCCCTTCCGGTACGTCCAATACGGTGCACGTAATATTCGATATCATCCGGCACATCATAATTAAAGACCGCTTCCACGTCGTCCACGTCAATTCCCCTTGCCGCTACGTCGGTGGCAATCAATACGGCAGTCCTGCCGCCGCGGAACAGGTTCATGACCGTATCCCTTTGGTTCTGGCTCAAATCGCCGTGGATTCCTTCCGCCTGGTATCCCCGGTCCTTCAAATGCTCCGTCAGCTCATCCACCATCCGCTTCGTATTACAGAAAATCAGCGAACGCTTGGGATGATAATAATCCATCAGCCTTGTCAGCACTTCTTCCTTTTCCTTGCGCGGCACCTCATAATATGCCTGCTTCACCAAAGGAATCGTCACTTCCTTCGGCGTCATTTTAATATATTCCGCATCCGGTTTTTGGTATTCCCTTGTAATCTCCAGTATGGGTTTGGGCATCGTCGCGGAAAAAAGCGCCGTCTGCCTTTCTTCCGGCATATCCTTGAGGATGGTTTCGATATCCTCACGGAAGCCCATGTTCAGCATCTCATCCGCCTCGTCCAAAACCACGGTTTTAATCTGTCCCGTCTTAATGGTATGACGGCGCATATGGTCCATGACCCTTCCCGGCGTCCCCACCACAATCTGCACCCCGCCTGCCAGCGAACGGATCTGCCTGGTAATATCCTGTCCCCCGTATACCGGAAGCACCTTAAGCCCATGCATATATTTCGCGAATCTGCGGATTTCCTCCGCTGCCTGCATTGCCAGCTCCCTGGTTGGACAAAGCACGATTGCCTGCAGGGACCTGTCCTCCGGGTCAATGTTCTGGATTACCGGAATCCCAAACGCCGCCGTCTTTCCCGTTCCCGTCTGTGCCTGTCCGATCAAATCCTTTCCGTCCAGCATCACGGGAATTGCCTGCGCCTGGATGGGCGTCATGTATTCAAACCCCATCTCTTCCACGGCTCTTATAATCCTCTCATCGATTCCGGAATCCCGGTAACTGATTTTCTGTTCTTCGCCATCCTTCCGGTCCGCGTCATTTTGCTGTTTCGCCATATCCTGCTGTTCCATACTGTTTTGCTGCTCTGCATTGTTTTGCTGTTCTACGCTATTTAGTTCTGTACTGTTCATGTAACTCCTATCCTGTCTCTGTGACGCAATCTTCAACTTTTACGAAAAAAGACAACACCGGTTTAAAAGTGCTGTCTTTCAATCCCTTAACCACGCTAGTATACCTTACCCATTACGCAAAGTCAAGCCCTATTTCCTCCGGAGTCACGATTTCCACTCCTTTTTCCCGTAAAAGTTCTTCCGCCAGCGCCAAGTCGGAAGTTTTCAATACAATGGAGGCATCGTCCGCCCCCGTGGACAGCGCATACATATATTCCACATTGATGTGTGCCTCACAAATTACTTCCAAAAGCTCCTGCAGCATCCCAACCCTGTGGGACAGCTTGATTGCCATGACATCCGTCAGTTTGGCGGAAAACCCTTCGTTTTTGAGAGCTTCCCTTGCTGCCCCCGGTTTATTGACCAGCAGGCGCAGCATACCGAACTCGTTGGTATCCGCAAGGCTTAAGGAAACGATATTCACCCCGTTATTCTTTAACACCGCAAGTACGTCCTCCAAACGTCCTTCCCTGTTTTCCACAAAAACCGATAATTGTTTGATAAACATTCCGTACCCCTCCTGTCCTGAAAAATAAACCGCTGCCTACACCAGTTTCCTGTTATCAATCACATGTACCGCTTTGCCCATGCTTCTTTCAATGCTCTTAGGCTCTACCAGCTTCACCTTTACGGCAAGTCCGATTGCCTGCTGGATGACATGGCTGATTTTCTTTGACAATTTCTCCAGCTCCCTGATTTCATCGGAGAAGAATTTCTCGTCCACCTCTACCTGTACTTCCAGGGTATCCAGATTATTGACACGGTCCACCACCATCCGGTAATGGGGCGTTGTTTCGCCCATTTCCAAAAGCGCAGCCTCAATCTGGGACGGAAATACATTGACACCGCGGATAATCAGCATGTCGTCGGAGCGTCCCTTAAAGCGGCTGATCCTCGGAAGGGTCCTTCCGCACGCACAAGTCTCATGGGTAATGCTCGTCAGGTCCCTGGTGCGGTATCTGAGAAGCGGCAGACCTTCCTTTGTAATCGTGGTAAATACCAGTTCCCCCGTTTCCCCGTCCGCCAACGGTTCCAGTGTTTCCGGACTGATGACTTCCGGCAGGAAATGGTCGTCATATACATGAAGCCCCGCATGGTATTCACAGTCGCACGCCACGCCGGGACCCATGATTTCCGACAGGCCGTAAATATCGTGGGCATGGATGTGCAGCCGTTCTTCAATCTGTTTCCGCATGTTTTCCGTCCAGGGTTCCGCCCCGCAGACTGCGGTTTTCAGTTTTATGTGATCCACCTGGCCGTTTTCTTCCAGCGTTTCGGCAATATGCAGCAGATAGGAGGGCGTGCAGGCGATTGCCGTTACCCCAAAATCCAGCATCATCGTGGTCAGTTTCTTCGTATTTCCGGTAGACATGGGAACTACCGTCGCCCCCAGCTTTTCCGCACCTCCATGGGCGCCTAAACCGCCGGTAAACAGACCGTAGCCGTAAGCCACCTGGATAATATCATCCCTGCTCACCCCCGCCATGGTCAGTGCCCTTGCCACACACTCGCTCCATATCTCCAAATCCCTTCTCGTATAACCCACCACGGTCGCTTTCCCTGTCGTTCCGCTGGACGCATGGACCCTGACAATCTCCGACTGGGGAACCGCAAACAGTCCGAAGGGATAATTGTCCCTAAGATCCGCCTTCGTGGTAAAAGGCAGCTTCGTTAAATCCTCAATCCCTCTGACATCCCCCGGCTCAATGCCGATTTCCTGCATCTTCTTCCGGTAAAAAGGGACGTTGTGGTAAACCCTGTCCACGGTCTTCACCAGCCTTGCGCTCTGCAGTACCAGCATTTCGTCCCGGCTCATACATTCCTTTGTTTCGTTCCAAATCATAACTTAAGCCCTCTCCCGTCCTATTGTCTTATTCCGCCTTATATTCCGCTTTCATATCCCGCCAGAAACGCCTTTTTATTGATTTCCACCGTTTTGGGCGGCACCGTCTTTTCTATGGTTTCCAGCCAGTCCTCTTTGGGGAAATCCATATGTCTTGCCGCCATGCCGAGCACGATGACGTTAAATGTTTTGGCATTCCCCAATTTCATCGCCTCCTCCATGGCATTGATGGCATACACCTTATGGCTTTTCCTTAAGGTTCCAATGATATCCTCCGGGTACTGCGCCGCCCCCGTCACCACCGTAATCGGCTCGATGCGCCAGTCATTAACGATTAACACCCCGTCTTTTTTCAGGAAATGGGCATACCGCAGCGCTTCCAGGCGTTCAAAGGCAATCAGCACGTCCGCCTGCCCTTCTTCCACGATGGGTTCCGCCACCGTCTCCCCATACCTGACGAATGTCACCACACTGCCGCCACGCTGCGCCATCCCATGGACCTCCGACAGTTTCACGTCATATCCGGCGCCGCTTGTAATTCCCCCAAGGATACGGCTGGTCAGGAGGGTCCCCTGTCCGCCCACACCCACTATCATGATACTTTTCGTCGTCATTTCGTTCCTCCTCCTGCGTCCTGCTATTTCGGCTGTTTTACGATGGCTTCAAACGGACATAACTGCATACACAGCCCGCAGCCGTTGCACATCGTTTCGTCTATTGCAATGGTTCCGTCCTCGTTTTTCGTCAGTGCCGGACAGCCGGGTCTTAAGCAGGCGCCGCACTTTTTGCACTTCTCCGGCACGGGAACGCATTTGTCCGGAAAAACGTTTCCTTTTAACAGCACACAGGGAGACTTTGTAATGATGACTGACACTTCATCCCTCGCGGTTTCCTCCTTTATTACCTTTTCCAGTTCCTTTAAATCAAAAGCATTGACTTCCACCACATGTTCGATGCCGATTGCCTTGCAGAACCTGTAAATGCTGATGGCAGGCACCACTTCCCCTTTCAGAGTCTTGCCCGTTGCCGCATGGTCCTGGTGTCCCGTCATGCCCGTCGTGGAATTGTCAACAATCATCACGGTTCCGGTTCCCTGGTTGTATACCATGTTCATCAGGGAATTGACGCCGGTATGCATAAAGGTGGAATCACCGATAACCGCCACCCAGTTTTTGATATACTCCTTCCCCTTCGCCTTCTCCATGCCGTGCAGGGAAGAAATGCTCGCCCCCATGCAGATGGTCGTATCAATGACGCCCAAAGGTGCCACCGCCCCTAACGTATAACAGCCGATATCCCCCGCCGCATGGATTTTCAGCTTGTTTAACACCGAGAACACGCTCCTGTGCGGACAGCCCGGACAAAGAATCGGCGGACGCGCCGGTACCTGTGCCGGCTGCGCCGCTTCCACCCCTTCCGGCAGCAGCACGCGCCTTAACAAATTAGCGCTGTATTCTCCCTGCCTTGTGAAAATTTCTTTTCCTTCCGCCCGGATTCCCCATGACTTTACCTGTTCCTCAATCACAGGCTCCAGTTCCTCAAATATGTACAGCTTATCCACTTTGGAGGCAAATTCCGTAATCAGTTTTTTCGGAAGGGGATGCACCATGCCCAGTTTTAACACCGATGCACCGGGAAATACTTCCTTCACATACTGGTAGGGAATTCCGCTGGTGATAAAACCGATGGAAGTATCGTTATATTCCGCCCGGTTAATGGGAAAACCGCAGCCGTCCTCCGCCATGGATTCCATACGCTGCTCCACGAACACGTGCCTGCCCTTTGCCATCGCCGGCATCATGACAAATTTGCCGATGTTCCTCTCATAAGGCTTGTCGGGAACCTCCTCCCGGTCTTCCAGCGTAACCATCCCCTGGGAATGGGACAGACGCGTGGTCGTCCTTAAAATCACCGGCGTATCGTATTTCTCACTTAACATAAAGGCAAATTTCATGAAATCCTTTGCCTCCTGACTGTCCGAAGGCTCCAGTACCGGCACCTGGGCCGCCCTTGCCACGCACCTGGTATCCTGCTCGTTCTGCGAGCTGTACAATCCCGGATCGTCTGCCGCCACCAATACCAGTCCGCCATTTACGCCGGTATAAGCCGCCGTATACAGGGGATCGCCTGCCACGTTTACCCCCACGTGCTTCATGGATGCCATCGCACGCACGCCGCTGATAGATGCCCCGATAGCCACTTCCATTGCCACTTTCTCGTTAGGCGACCACTCCGCATAGATTTCATCATATTTCACCACATTTTCACTGATTTCCGTACTGGGTGTACCCGGATAAGCCGCGGATACTTTCACGCCTGCCTCATAGGCGCCGCGGGCAATCGCTTCGTTTCCCAGCATAATTTTTTTCTCTGCCATTTGCTTTGTCCTTCCTGTCTGAAATCATTCCTAATTTGTATTCTACCATAAGATGCGGATGAATGCCACCAAATAAATTTTGTTCCGGCAAATCAGTAACAGTTCAGCCTGAAATGTTATGTTTGTGGGTGAGTAGAGACGTAAAAGCCAGGAGCACAACCCCCTGTCCGGATTTTCCGTGCTTCGTTTCCGGCGGAAGTTTCTTTGCAGAATGCGGATACCTAAGGGAAACCGTGCAAGGATGCATGGTTTAGCCCGATTCGGCATGGATGCCGACAGAGGGCGACCGCAGCCAATGATAACCTGTGCCATTCTGCTTAGAAACCCCAAACCGAAGGCAAACACCCCATTCGGGGCATTTACCTCTCGCGTCAGTCGTCAAATATACGTGCAAGCACGTCTACTTGACTCGTTGCCCGCGGAAAAAAGTACACGGAAAACCGGGACAGGCAATCCCACTGCCACTGCCGCCGCCCCCCAAAAAACTCCCTCCCGTGCGTCCGCCCATCAACATAACATTTCAGGCTGAACTGTTACGCAAACCACACGCTAGAGCGTGTTTAAAAATTGACAGAATTACGCAGGAATGATATAATTCACATGTTATGTTATTTAGTATAATTTAACAAAAAAGGCATTTTTGTGACAAAAAAGAAAAACTTTTGCATGAAAATCAAATTTATTTAGTTAATAAGGCGGGAGGATTGAGTTATGCAGTTACAATCAATGAAAAAAGAAGAAAAACTTATTAACAACATTCTGTTTCTTTACATTTTGGGAGTAGCAATTTCCGGGTGGTCATTTGTCATGCTTTTTCTGAACGGCGGACCGCGCGAATGCTTTTTCCTGCTGACGGGATTGGCGGCCATTGTAACGAAACTGCTGGAAAAATCCCTGGGAGGCAGGGCAAAATATGTGTATGCCTGCATCCCGCCAATCCTGGGCGCCATTACGGTAGCGGTTTCCTATACCAGTGACAGCGCCGGCTATGTATGCATCACCCATTATTACTTTGTGGCAACGCTTCTGTTGGTTCCGTATTACGAGCAAAAATTACTCCGGACAAGTTACCTTGTCACCGTCGTGGTCAACGTCGCAATGATGATTGCGTTTCCTGCCGGCTACTTAAAACTCCACAGTCTGATTGCATGGATTTTTATCGTCATTGTATACACGGTACTGGTTGCGGCATGCTGTTTTATCAGTTACCGGGCTACCTCATTATTCGGAATGGTGGAGAAAAAGGAACTGGATTTGCAGCATGTACTGGAGGAAGTCCAGTCACTGTCCGATCACCTTTATACGGCAGGGGCTGCCCTGTCCTCCGTATCCGATAACGAAAGCGCGTCCGCGGAAGAACTGGCCGCCACCAGCGAACAGTTAGTGGAAAGCAATAATGTTCTTGGCTCCAAAACGGACGAAAGCATGGCTAACTTAAGCGAGCTTAGTGAATGGGAAAGGGTCGTAGCCGACAACGTGGGCAAAGTGGAAGCATCGTCCAGGGATTTACTGGAAAAATCCAAAGAAAACCAAAAACTCCTGAATGACTTGCATACCATCAACGGGGAAGTATCGGCATCCATGAAAGCCACCAATGACGTAACAAGGAGACTGTCCGAAGCCGTACAGGAAATCGGTGTTACGTTAAGCCTGATTAGCGATATCTCCACTTCCACCAACTTACTTGCCCTGAATGCATCCATCGAAGCGGCCAGAGCCGGGGAAGCCGGACGCGGATTTGCTGTGGTTGCCACGGAAGTCGGCAACCTCGCCAATAGCACACAGGATTCTTTAAAGGTGGTACAGGCAGTCATTGAACGGGTGCAGCAGAATGTAAGGGAAATTACGGCACAGGTAGAGGAAAACTCCACAAAAATGGGGACACAGAATGAATACTTTGCAAATGTCATCCAGTGTATGCAGGATATGACGGAACTTTTGCATATTTCCGCCAACGCCATCGGAACCATGGGGGATGCCCACGGCAAACAGGCGGAAGTCATCAAAAAAACCGTATCCATCAACCAGGATATTGCCGAAAGTATCCGCAATACCAATGAGCAGTACGCTTCCATCCATATCATGGCAGAAAGCAATGCAAACGATACCACAAACGTTGCGGCACAGGCAAGCGCTATTAACGATATGGTGGACCGGATGACCCAATTATTAAAACAGGGAGAACAGGACAACTAATCCATGAAATATTTACGACAATCCGGCATTATCCTGTTTGTTTCATTTCTCGGGGAAATGCTGCACAGATTCATCCCTTTTCCGGTTCCCGCCAGTGTCTATGGGCTGCTTCTCATGCTTATGGCACTGTACACGGGAATCCTGAAACTTCACCAGGTCAGGGAAACCGCCGCTTTTTTGATTGAAATCATGCCGGTCATGTTTATTCCGGCTGCCGTAGGGCTTTTGGACGCATGGTCTGCTCTCCGTCCCATATGGCTTCCGGTAAGCGTCATCACGGTACTTACCACCATTGCCGTAATGGCAGTTACCGGGCAGGTCACACAGCTTATGATCCGGCGGGGGAAAAAGAAAAACGGCATTTACGGAACCAATCCACAGCAAACGGAACGGGAGAAATAAGAAAATGAAGGAATTTTTGGTTCAATCCACGTTTTTCGGGGCAGTTATCAGCCTTGCCGCATATGAGACAGGGCTGTTCTTAAAGAAAAAATTCAAATTTGCCGTCCTCAACCCGCTGCTCATCGGAACGCTCTGTGTCATAGCGGTACTGGTGCTTTTCCGCGTGGATTACGGCGACTATAACGAAAGCGCAAAATATATCAGCTATCTGCTGACCCCCGCAACCGTCTGCCTTGCGGTTCCCCTCTACCAGCAGCTCGGATTGCTGAAAAAAAACCTGAAAGCAGTGGCGGGCGGCATTGCCGCAGGAGTGCTTACCAGCCTGTCCAGCGTCTTCTTACTGGCAAAACTGTTTTCCCTGAACCATGGGCAATATGTGACACTGCTTCCGAAATCCATTACTACCGCCATCGGCATGGATCTCTCCAAAGAACTGGGCGGCATGGAAACCATCACGGTCGCCGTCATCATCCTCACGGGAATCCTCGGAAACGTCATTGCCGAACTCATCTTCCGGCTGCTCCGTATCCGGGAACCCGTTGCCAAGGGTCTGGCACTCGGCACTGCTTCCCACGCCATCGGAACGGCAAAAGCCATGGAAATGGGGGAAATCGAAGGCGCCATGAGCAGCCTGTCCATAGCAGTGGCAGGACTTTTAACCGTATTTGGGGCTTCCGTATTTGCCGGTTTTCTGTAAACGCCAAAGCCTTCTTCCATTCTGCATCCGCTTTCGCAGCAATACATATCTCACATTGATACCTTCCAAAACAGCAAACAGGGATATCAAAGGATTGCTTTTCCCTTGGAATGCATTTCCTTTGATATCCCTATTTTTTACTTCATTTTCCTGTTCTCCGGTTTTGGCGGAAATATTGCTATTTGTAATTTACAATCTTGCCGAAATCCGGCTTCAAAGCCGCACCGCCTACTAAACCGCCGTCGATATCCGGCTGGCCAAACAGTTCCGGTGCCGTTGCCGCATTTACGGACCCGCCATACTGGATGCGGATTGCCTCTGCCGTGGCATCATCATAAATTTCCGCAATGCATGCACGGATTGCCTTGCACACTTCCTGTGCCTGCTCCGTGGTAGCCGTCTTGCCCGTTCCGATTGCCCAAATAGGCTCATAAGCGATAACCGCCGTCGCTGCCTGTGCTGCCGTTACGTTTAAGAAAGCAATCTTAATCTGCTGGCGAATCCAGTCGATGGTGATACCCTGTTCCCTCTGTGTCAGGGATTCGCCGCAGCAGATAATGGGGGTAAGGTTGTGCTCAAATGCCTTTAATACTTTCTTGTTTACCGTTTCATCCGTCTCCGCAAAATATTCCCTTCTTTCGGAATGTCCGATAATTACGTATTTCACGCCGACATCCGTCAGCATGTTCGGGGAAATCTCGCCCGTGAAAGCGCCTTTTTCCTCAAAATACATATTTTCCGCCCCTACCTGGATATTGGAGCCTTTTGCAGCTTCCATAACCGGGATAATATCGATGGCGGGTACGCAGAACACAACGTCCGCTTCTTCCGTTGCCACCAGGGGTTTTAAAGTATTTACCAATTCCACCGCTTCGCTGGGAGTCATATTCATCTTCCAGTTACCGGCAATGATTTTCTTTCTAGCCATTTTGGTTTCTCCTTTTTACGCTATGATTATTCCGTTTTGCCGTCTGCTTATTTATCGTCAGCCGCTACCACGCCCGGTAACTCCTTACCCTCAAGGAATTCAAGGGAAGCACCGCCGCCCGTGGAAATGTGGCTCATCTTATCCGCAAAGCCAAGCTGGTTTACGGCTGCCGCACTGTCGCCGCCGCCGATGATGGTGGTCGCATCCGTTTCCGCCAAAGCCTTTGCTACCGCAATCGTGCCTTTTGCCAAAACCGGATTCTCAAATACACCCATCGGTCCGTTCCATACAACGGTCTTCGCGGATTTTACCGCATCCGCATACAACTGTGCCGTCTTGTCGCCGATATCCAAGCCTTCCATGTCCGCAGGAATCTTATCCGCATCCACTACGGATACTTCAATCTGCGCGTCAATGGGATCCGGGAAACCTGCCGCAATGGTGGTATCTACCGGAAGCAGCAATTTCTTGCCCAGTTTCTCCGCCTTTTCCATCATTTCCTTGCAGTAATCCAGTTTTTCTTCATCCACAAGGGAATTACCGATTTCGTATCCTTTTGCCTTTAAGAAAGTGAAAGCCATACCGCCGCCGATAATGAGGGTATCGCATTTCTCCAGCAGGTTGTTGATTACGTTCAGCTTATCCGCAACTTTTGCACCGCCGAGAATGGCAACGAAAGGTCTTACCGGATTCTCCACGGCATTGCCGAGGAAATCAATTTCTTTCTGCATCAGATAACCAACCGCACATTCGCCGCCCTTTGCGCGTACCACGTCGGTTACGCCGGCAACGGATGCATGTGCCCTGTGGGAAGACCCGAAAGCGTCACAAACATATACATCGGCAAGGTCTGCCAGCTCTTTGCTGAATTCTTCACCGTTCTTCGTTTCTTCCTTGCCACGGAAACGCGTATTCTGAAGCAGGACTACATCGCCCTCTTTCATCGCTTCCACTGCTTTTGTGGCAGCTTCACCCGTTACGTTATAGTCCGCAACGAAATTCACCTCTTTGCCCAGTTTCTCGGACAGTCTCTTGGCAACCGGTGCCAAAGATTCGCCTTCGTTGGGGCCGTTCTTTACTTTTCCAAGGTGGGAGCAGAGAATCACCTTGCCGCCGTCCTTTAACAGTTTCTGGATGGTGGGAAGCGCTGCCACAATACGGGTTTCATCCGTAATCTCACCGTTCTTCAACGGTACGTTGAAATCACACCTTACCAAAACACGCTTTCCGTTTACGTTAATATCATCTACTGATTTTTTGTTTAATCCCATAACTACGCCTCCATAATAACTATAATAAACCGGGTGGAAAAATCCCCTTACCCGCCGCACCCCATGCACCCGTCAGCTCTGCTGACATCCTTCCTTTGGGTGCCCGTGTACAATCGAGTAGGGGAAATCTTCCCCTACTCCGCGCCGGGCACCCGTCAGCTCTGCTGACATCTTTCCTTTGGGTGCCCGTGTGCAAATAAAAGGTCCGGTCCATAAGACCGGACCCTGATAGGTCTTTCCTAACTATAAAAGATAAAAACCATGTCGCTCCCGCAGCTTATGCCAATTCGGAGAAGTACTTAATCGTCCTTACCATCTGGCTTGTGTAGGAATTCTCGTTGTCATACCAGGAAACCACCTGAACAAGATTGTCAGCACCAACCATGGTCTGTGTTGCATCAAAGATGGAGCCGAAGGTGCTTCCCACGATATCGGAAGAAACGATTTCGTCTTCGTTGTATCCGAAGGATTCCGTAGCTGCCGCTTTCATTGCTGCATTGATTTCTTCCTTTGTTACGGACTTCTCAACCGTTGCAACCAAAATGGTGGTGGAACCGGTCGGGGTAGGTACACGCTGTGCGGAACCAATCAGTTTGCCGTTCAATTCAGGAATAACAAGACCAATTGCCTTTGCAGCACCCGTGGAGTTGGGAACGATGTTTACAGCGCCTGCACGGCTCCTTCTTAAATCGCCTTTCCTCTGGGGACCGTCAAGAATCATCTGGTCGCCGGTATAAGCGTGAATAGTGCTCATGATACCGGATTTGATTCCTGCAAGGTCATTCAATGCTTTTGCCATCGGAGCAAGGCAGTTTGTCGTACAGGATGCAGCGGAAATGATGGTATCTTCCGGTTTCAATGTCTCATGGTTTACATTGTAAACGATGGTCGGAAGGTCATTTCCAGCAGGTGCGGAAATAACAACCTTACGTGCGCCGGCATTGATGTGTGCCTGTGCTT
>CAJUMD010000091.1 GCA_910587275.1 uncultured Kineothrix sp. | reverse complement strand
CCAAAATGATGGATACTAAAAACCAAAAATGTCCTTGACAAGGGGTACAATTCATATTGACCAGGATTTCTATAGAGAAATTTGCGGACAAGATTGAATTATAAAAGCACAACAGACGAATATTTTGAAGCATCTTTCTTATAAAGAATACCCAATTACGATATGCGGTCAGACAGTTATCCTCACAAATGGGGAACTTGCCACTGCCCTGTTATCTTTGCCGGAGAGAAACCGGACAGGGGGTGTGCTCCTGGCTTTTACTGGTTATCAAAAAAAGTAATGCCGTATCATAACATTTCAGGCTGAACTGTTACTATTTCCGGGGCTTTCTTCCAAAAACACTTGCATTTTCCAATATCCGGTGTTATAGTAAGTACAGTTAATATGTAATGATTAATGAAAGTGGACTTGCGAGTCCACTTTTTTTGCAGGCAATGGACGGCGGTTACATATGGATTTGGAAAGGGAGAGGTGAGTAAATGTCCAAAAGGGAAACCTATGAAAGCATGACGGAGGAGCTTCTTGTGCCGATTGTGAAGGCTGCGGGCGTGGAAATCTATGATGTGGAGTATGTGAAGGAAGGCAGCGACTATTATCTGCGGGCATACATCGATAAACCGGAAGGCGTGAACATTAACGACTGTGAAAAAGTCAGCCGAGCCTTGTCGGATGCATTGGATGAGAAGGATTTCATTGCGGATGCATATATTTTAGAAGTCAGTAGTCCGGGATTGGGACGGACGTTAAAAAAAGATAAGCACCTTGCGAAAAGCCTCGGTGAAAAAGTGGAGTTGAAAACTTATAAGCCGGTGGATAAATGTAAGGAATTTGAAGGGATTTTAAAAAGTTATGACGGGGATTCCGTTACGATTACGATGGAACCGGATGGAAAAGACCTGGTATTTGCGCGGACGGATGTTGCACTCATCAGGCTGGCATTGGATTTTTAGGATAAATAATGGGAGCGGGAACGCAGAAAGGAAAAAGGAAAAATGAACAAAGAGTTAATGGAGGCATTGGATATTCTAGAGAAGGAGAAAGAGATAAGCAAGGAAACTTTATTTGATGCGATTGAAAATTCCCTGATAACGGCCTGCAAAAACCATTTTGGAAAATCGGATAATATTAAGGTAGAAATAGACAGGGAAACCTGTGACTTTTTGTGCTACGCCGAAAAGGAAGTGGTGGAAGAAGTGGAAGACGAATGTCTCCAAATGACCCTTGAGGATGCGTTAAAAATTTCCCATAAGGCACAGCTTGGGGATATTGTCCACGTGGAAATTAAGTCCAAGGAATTCGGCCGTATTGCCACGCAGAATGCGAAGAACGTTATTTTACAGAAAATCAGGGAAGAAGAAAGAAGCGTGATTTTCAACCAATATTATGAAAAAGAGAAAGATGTGGTAACGGGTATCGTACAGCGTTACGTGGGCAGGAACATCAGCATTAATTTGGGTAAGGCAGACGGAATCATCAATGAAAGCGAACAGGTGAAAGGTGAAATCTTCAAGCCCACCGAAAGAATTAAGGTATACATCCTGGAAGTGAAGAATACGCCGAAAGGTCCGCGGATACTGGTGAGCCGGACCCATCCGGAGCTGGTGAAGCGCCTGTTTGAAGCGGAAGTTACGGAAATCAAGGACGGTACCGTGGAAATCAAGAGCATTGCCAGGGAAGCGGGAAGCAGGACGAAGATGGCAGTCTGGTCCAACAATCCCAACGTGGACGCGGTGGGCGCCTGCGTGGGTATCAATGGTACGAGGGTAAATGCCATCGTGGAGGAACTGCGGGGCGAGAAAATAGACATTATCAATTGGGATGAGAATCCGGGCAACCTGATCCAAAATGCGCTTTCCCCTGCAAAAATCGTGGCGGTATTTGCGGACCCTGATGAGAAGACGGCGAAGGTCGTGGTGCCGGACTACCAGTTGTCCCTTGCCATCGGTAAGGAAGGACAGAATGCGAGACTGGCGGCAAGACTGACCGGATACAAGATTGACATCAAAAGCGAAACCCAGGCGAAGGATGCGCCGGGATTCCGTTATGAAGATTATATGGATGAATATGATGAGTATGACGGCGAATATGATGCAGAAGGGTATGAAGAAGATTTTGGGGAACCGGAAGATGCGGAATATGCGGCAGAGGACAGCATGGGCGGAATGACGGAAGAAGCAGAGGAAGAAACGCAAAACGGCGGATATGACAGTACGGACGGAACGGATGAAGCAGAAGAAACGGGTGAAATAGACGTCATGGAAGAAACGGTCGGAATGAGCGGAACGGAAACCGGTTTGGAAGACGGCGAAAGCGGAGGAAAGGAAAGCGAATAAACGATGGCAAAGAAAATTCCCTTACGGCAATGTGTTGGCTGTGGCGAAATGAAAAGCAAAAAAGAAATGATGCGTGTGTTAAAAACGGCGGAAGGCGACATTGTCCTCGATGTGACCGGTAAGAAGAACGGACGGGGTGCATATCTGTGCCATTCTGCTGAGTGCATGAAAAAGGCGAGAAAGAACAAGGGACTGGAACGTTCCCTTAAAACGGGCATTCCGGACGAGGTATACGGAAAGCTGGAAAAGGAGTTGGATGGGTGTGAATAAGATATATTCCCTGCTCGGTCTTGCAGTTCGGTCAAGAAATGCGGTAAGTGGAGAATTTGCGGTGGAAAAAGCGGTGAAATCGGGCAACGCGCAGCTTGTCATCCTAAGCGGCGACGCGTCGGACAATACCGTAAAAAAGTTTGGAAATATGTGCAGCTATTACGGAGTACCCATGTTCCGGTACGGGACGAAGGAGGAACTGGGGCATGCCATGGGAAAGGAAGTGCGTGCTTCGTTGGCGGTTACGGAGGAGGGATTTGCGAAATCCATAAGAAAGTGTTTGGAAGAATCGGAAGTATCGGAATAAGGAGACGGAGGTAGTGAGCATGGCGAAAATGAGAGTACATGAACTTGCGAAGGAATTAGATAAACAGAACAAAGAAATATTGGCTTTTTTGCAGGAAAAAGGCGTAGAGGTGAAGTCGGTGAGCAGTTCCGTCGAAGATGATGTGATTGCGCTTGTGAAAAAGCATTTTTCAAAGAACGGGGCAGGAAAATCGGCGGATAAACAGGAAGGAAAAGAGGAGAAAAAGGAAATAAAAGCAGGGGAAAACCAAGAAGGAAGCAAAGCGGTAAACAAAGAAGAAAATAAGGAAACGGAAAAAGGAACGGGAAAAGAAGCGAGAGATAAGAAAGAAGCAAAAAAAGAAGGAAATCCTGAAAATAAAAAAGAAGAAAAGGTGAAAGAGGAAAAACGGATGGCGAAAGAAGGAGAAACGGCGGCGGAGCAGCCCAAAAAGAAGAAAAAAATCATAATCGTGAGCAATTCGCAGAACAGTAAAATGGCGGGGCAGCGTCCCCAGCAGGGTAATGCGAGAAAGCCTCAGACGCAGGGAAACAACCGTCCCAAACAGGGGGCACGCCAGGAAAAACCGGTACCGCACCGTCCGATTAAGCCGTTGACCCCTCCTTCCCCCACGCCTCCGGTGACGATGATACCCGCTTCCAATTATACGCCGAAGCGTGAAAAACCGGTGAAGGAAGAACCGAAGAAGACGGAACAGCCGGAAGTAAAGACCGTAAAAACGGAAACCCCGGTTACTGCTGCGAATGCCGTTGTGCAGGAAACGGGAGCGGTCGGGACAGACAGCCAAAGAACAGACATCCAAAGGGACAACCAAAGGCAGGAAAACAGAAGGCAGGAAAATCCCAGGCAGGACGGGCAAAGACGTGACAGCCAAAGGCAGGAAAATGCCAGACAGGACAGGACGAGGAATAACGACCAGCAAAGAAGACCGGACGGCAGGAAGGATAACCGGTATGAAAATCGCAATGAGAATCGGGGAGATAACAGGAGAAACGACGGGCAAAACCGCCGGCCTTTTGAAAATAATCAGGGCGACCGGCGTAATTTTGGCGGCAGTCAGGGTGGGAACCGTCCTTATGGCGGGTTTGGAAATAATGACCGCCCTAACAGAAGCAATGGAGGGCAGGACAATAAATTCCGCAAGCCTGCGCCGGGGAAAGGGTTTGTGCCGGAGAGTCCGGTCAAGGATCAGGAAAAACACAGGGATGAGGAAAAGCGCAGGATCGGACAGGAAAAGGATAAGCGCTCCAAAAAGGACCTGATTTACGAAGAAGACGACAGAAAAGCATCCACGAAGAACAAAGCCGGAAAATTCATTAAGCCGGAGAAGAAGGTGGAGGAAGCAAAGGAAGAACAGATTAAGGTAATTATCCTTCCGGAAACCTTAACCATAAAGGAATTGGCGGATAAGATGAAGATGCAGCCTTCCGTCATTATTAAGAAACTGTTTTTGCAGGGGCAGATTGTAACGGTAAATTCCGAACTTTCCTATGAGGAAGCGGAAAACATTGCCATCGAATATGACATCATCTGTGAAAAAGAAGTAAAAGTGGACGTCATCGAAGAACTGTTAAAGGAGGATGAGGAAAACGAAGCGGATATGACGAGAAGACCGCCCGTTATCTGTGTCATGGGGCATGTTGACCACGGAAAAACCTCCCTTTTGGATGCCATCCGTAAGACGAACGTGACCGATAAGGAAGCGGGAGGTATCACCCAGCACATCGGTGCATATACCGTAAGGGTGGGTTCGGAAAAGATTACGTTTCTTGATACGCCGGGACACGAGGCGTTTACGGCAATGCGTATGCGCGGCGCCAATGCTACGGATATAGCTATTTTGGTGGTGGCTGCGGACGACGGCGTCATGCCCCAGACCGTGGAGGCAATCAACCATGCGAAGGCGGCAGGTATCGAAATCATTGTGGCGGTGAACAAAATCGATAAACCCAATGCCAATATTGACCGGGTGAAACAGGAAATGACCGAATATGAGCTGATTCCCGTGGATTGGGGCGGGAGCACGGAATTTGTTCCGGTGTCCGCCAAATCGGGTGAAGGTATCGATACCCTTTTGGAGACCATTCTCCTGACGGCGGAAATCCTGGAATTGAAGGCAAACGCAAAACGGCAGGCAAGGGGACTTGTCATCGAGGCGGAGCTGGATAAGGGACGCGGTCCCGTGGCTACGGTGCTCGTACAGAAAGGGACGCTGCATGTGGGCGATTTCATTTCCGCAGGGGCAAGCCACGGCAAAGTAAGGGCGATGATCGACGATAAGGGAAGAAGGGTGAGGGAAGCCCTCCCGTCCACACCGGTGGAAATTTTGGGACTTTCCGATGTTCCAAGCGCAGGCGAGGTATTCCTTGCCCATGAAAATGACAAGACCGCAAAATCTTATGCGGAAACTTATTTGGCGCAGAATAAAGAGCGGATGTTGGAAGATACTAAGGCTAAGATGTCGTTGGATGACCTCTTTACGCAGATTCAGGCAGGCAACTTGAAAGAACTGAACCTGATTATTAAGGCGGACGTCCAGGGAAGCGTGGAGGCAGTGAAACAGAGCCTGTTAAAACTGACCAATGAAGAAGTGGTGGTAAAATGCATCCATGGCGGTGTCGGCGCTATTAACGAGTCCGACGTATCCCTTGCGTCCGCATCCTCGGCAATCATTATCGGCTTTAACGTAAGGCCGGATGCCATGGCGAAGACGATTGCGGAAAGGGAAGGCGTGGATATCAGGCTTTACAAAGTCATTTACCAGGCAATCGAAGACGTGGAAGCGGCAATGAAGGGTATGTTAGACCCCGTATTTGAGGAAAAAGTCATCGGCCATGCGGAAGTACGCCAAATATTCAAGGCATCCGCAGTAGGAAACATTGCGGGCTCGTATGTGCTGGACGGCATGTTCCAAAGGGACTGCAAGGTACGCATTTCGAGGGAAGGCGAGCAGATTTACGAGGGCGCGCTGGCATCCTTAAAGCGGTTTAAGGATGATGTAAAGGAAGTAAAGGCAGGATTTGAATGCGGTTTGGTCTTTGAGAATTTTGACCAGATGAAAGAACTGGATATCGTGGAAGCGTATATTATGGTGGAGGTACCCCGCCAGTAATGGCGCGGAAAGACAGGATATTCCAAGGCGTAGATGGGAGCGGACTATGAGGAAAAACGGTTTGAAGAATACTAGGATAAATGGGGAAGTGCAGCGTGCGTTGGCGGAGATTATACGCGGCGGGATGAAGGACCCGCGTGTCAGTCCGCTGACTTCGGTGGTCTCCGTGGAAGTGTCTCCCGACTTAAAGACCTGTAAGGCATGGATTAGTGTGTTAGGGGATGTGGAGGCGCAGAAAGACACGCTGGAAGGGTTGAAAAGCGCAGCCGGTTACATCAGGAACCGGCTGGCAAAGGAAATTAATTTAAGGAATACGCCGGAGATTACGTTTATTATGGATCAGTCCATTGCTTACGGCGTCAATATGTCAAAACTGATTGATGAAGTGAACAGGGAGGCTGGAAATGAAGATTAGGGATGAAGTGATAACTGCGCAGACCATAGGAATCAGCGGTCATATCAGGCCGGATGGGGACTGTGTGGGCGCATGTATGGCACTGTACCAGTATTTGTGCAAAGTATATCCGCAAAAAAGGGTGGATGTCTTTTTGGAGCAGCCGCCGGCGGTGTTTGACTGTATCCGGGGTGTGGAGCAAATACGTACCGATTTCCGTACGGATGTGGAACGTTATGATATGTTTATTGCGCTGGATACAGTGAAAGAGCGTATGGGAGAGGCGGAGCGCCTGTTTGACCAGGCGGCAAAGACCATAAATATCGACCACCATATCAGCAACGTGGGCTGCGGGGACGTGAATTATATCGATGCCAAATCCAGCTCCACCAGTGAACTGGTTTATGACGTGCTGGAGGAAGACGGGCTGGATACGGAGATTGCCAAAGCAATTTACATCGGGATTATCCACGACACCGGGGTGATGCGCTATTCCAATACGTCCCCCAAGACGCTGGAAATTGCGGCGAAGCTGATTTCTTTCGGGTTTGATTTTTCGGAGTTAATAGAGAAAACGTTTTACGAGAAAACCTATGTGCAGAATCTTCTTTTGGGGCGTGCCCTTTTGGAAAGCATCCAGTTTATGGAGGGAAAATGTATTGTCAGCGGCCTGGTGAAACGGACGCTGGATTTTTACCATGCGGATTCCAAGGATTTGGACGGTATCGTCAGCCAGTTGAACCAGACGGCGGGAGTGGAATGTACGATTTTCATGTACCAGACCGGCGTGCTGGAATATAAAGTGAGCCTGCGTTCCAAGGGAAAAGTGGATGTGGCGAAAATAGCGATGTTTTTTGGCGGCGGCGGTCATGTCAGGGCGGCTGGCTGTACAATGAACGGAACGTTCCATGATGTGGTGAACAACTTGTCCTTACATATTGAAAAGCAGTTAAAAGATGCCGGGTTAATCGGCCAAAAGAAATGAGTCCGCATAAACGGAAAAAGCGGATAAAACAGGAGCTTAACGAAGAAACATAAAGAGCCTGCAAAGTAAGGGAAAGGGAAACAGATTAAACATGTACAACGGAATCATGAACATATATAAGGAAGCCGGATACACGTCCCATGATGTGGTGGCGAAGCTGCGGGGAATTCTTAGGCAGAAGAAAATCGGCCATACGGGGACGCTGGACCCGGCGGCGGTGGGGGTACTTCCGGTCTGCCTGGGCAGCGGGACGAAACTGTGCGATATGCTGACGGACAAGGATAAGGAGTACCGGACGGTTTTGCGGCTGGGGTGTGAAACGGATACGCAGGACATGACCGGACGGGTTTTGGAAGAAAGGGAGGTCTGCGTGACGGAGCGGCAGGCAGAGGAAGCAATCCTCTCTTTTTTAGGGGAATATGACCAGGTTCCGCCCATGTATTCGGCAGTCAAGGTGGACGGTAAGCGGCTGTATGAGCTGGCGAGGGAAGGCAGGGAAGTCGCGCGCCGTCCAAGGCGGGTACGGATTTACGCAATTGAGATAGAAGAAATCCGCCTGCCCCTCATTGCCATGCGGGTATCGTGTTCCAAAGGAACCTATATCCGTACCCTTTGTCATGATATCGGCAGGAAGTTATGCTGCGGGGGCACCATGGAGGAACTGGTGAGGACGCGGTCAGGCAGTTTTACAATCGGGGATGCATTGCGGCTTTCCGAGGTGGAGCGGTTAAGGGATGCCGGTAAGCTGGAAGGAAGTATCCTGCCGGTGGATTATGTGTTTGCAGGGCTGCCCCGTGTGACGGTGGAAAAACAGTTTCAGAAATTAATTGAAAACGGCAACGCTTTTTACCGTAACATGGTCCGTGAAAAGGAAGAAGGCGGACAGGAAGGGCAGGTCCGGGTGTATGATACGGACGGAAAGTTTTACGGGGTGTACGGATTCTGTCCGGCACAAGGGCGTTTCGTTCCGGTAAAGATGTTTATGGAGAGTGGATGTTAGATGCGGGTGATTCACGGGACCACGGAATTTGGGCTGGAAAATAGCGGAAAAAAAGACGGTGAAAATTACGGAAGTAAAAGCGGAAACAAAGACGGCTTCCCCAAAAGTGCGGTGGCATTCGGCAAGTTTGACGGGATTCATTTGGGGCATCAGAAGCTGCTGCGCTGTATTTTGGAGCGGAAGAAACAGGGACTTTTGGCGGTAGTATTTACGTTTGACCCGCCGCCGTCAACATTTTTCGGAAACGGGACGGAAAAGGAACTGATGACGGCGGCGGAAAAGAGGGCGGCATTTGAAAAAATGGGCGTGGATGTGCTGGTGGAATTTCCGCTGACACCGGAAACGGCAGCCACGGCGCCGGAAGACTTTATTACGGGGCTCCTGCAGGAAAAGCTGCACACAGCGTATTTGGCGGCGGGGGCGGATGTGTCTTTCGGCAGCCGGGGGGCGGGCAATGCCGCCCTGCTCCATGCCATGGCAGGAAAATGCGGCTTTGAGGTTCATATTATCGACAAAGTATGTTACAATGGAAAGGTAGTGAGTTCCACAGGGGTAAGGCAGGAAGTGGAACGGGGAAGGATGGAAGAAGCGGCATGTCTTTTGGGCGCACCGTACGGCATTTGGGGGACGGTTATGCATGGCAACCGGTTTGGGAGAACCATCGGTATGCCCACCGTAAACCTGCTTCCCCCCGGCAATAAACTGCTTCCGCCAAACGGCGTCTACTATTCCCGTGTTTTTTTGGAAGGCAGGGAGTGGCAGGGAATTACGAATATCGGCTGCAAACCGACGGTGAGCAACGACGGCAGGATGGGCGTGGAGACTTATATTTACGGTTTTGAACGGGAAATATACGGCATGGAAATCGGGGTATCGCTTTTGGGATTTAAGCGGCCGGAGATGAAATTCCACGGAAAAAACGAATTGAAGGAGCAGATGGCAAGGGATATTGCGCAGGGACGGCGCTATCACGGGCTTCAGGGTTTGGAAAAGAACTGACGGATGGAAGGCGAGGAAGATACAGAGGAGGGAACAGGGTAGGTTATGAGTGTGGATATTTTACTGTCGATGGCAGGAGGGCTTGGGCTGTTTTTGTTCGGAATGACCGTTATGAGTGAGAGCATTGAGAAAGTGGCGGGGGCGAAGCTGCGTTCCATTTTGGAGATGTTTACAAAGAACCGGTTTATGGGGCTTATCGTGGGTATTATTTTTACCGGCGTCATCCAGTCCTCATCGGCATGTACGGTGATGGTGGTCAGTTTCGTCAATTCGGGACTGATGTCGCTGTACCAGGCGGCGGGGGTGATATACGGCGCGAATATCGGTACGACGATTACTTCCCAATTGGTTTCCTTTAATTTGTCTGAAGCTGCCCCCGTGATTCTGCTGCTTGGCGTTCTTACCATGATGCTTGGAAAGGGCAAACAGAAAGTGGAGCGGATCGGGGAAGTCATTGTGGGGTTCGGTATCCTGTTTTTGGGACTTAGCAGCATGTCCGGCGCGATGTCGGGGATGAAGGACAGCCCCAGTGTCATGAACCTGTTAAAATCACTGCACAGCCCGTTTCTTGCCATTTTAATGGGAACCGTTATTACTTCCGTCATACAGAGTTCTTCGGTGACGGTCAGCATCGTGCTTCTCATGGCGAACCAGGGGCTTTTGGCGCTGCCCATCAGTTTGTATATTATATTGGGGTGTAACATCGGTGCCTGTGCCTCGGCGGTTTTGGCATCACTGACGGGGAAAAAGGATGCGAAGCGGGCGGCAATGATCCACCTTTTGTTTAATGTCATCGGTACGGTGGTTTTGTTCCTTATTTTACAGGTGGGAATGGATGCTGTCGTGGACATGATTATGGGTGTTTCGGGTGGAAATAAGGGGCGTTTTATTGCAAATGCCCATACGATTATCAAGATTTTCCAGGTAATCATACTGTTTCCGTTTTCAAACCTGATTGTTAGGTTGACATATCTGCTGATTTCAGGGGATGATAAGAAGGTCGGTTACAGGGACAGTTACCAGTTGAAGTACATAGGCGAAAAGGTGGTATTCAATCCTGCCACTGCCGTGGTGGAAGTGACGAACGAAATCGAGCGTATGGCATCCCTTGCATCGGAGAACTTAAACAGGGCAATGAATGCACTGATTACGTTGGATGAGGCGGATATCGAAGAAGTGTATGAGGTGGAAAAGAATATTAATTTCCTGAATCATGCGATTACGAATTATTTGGTGAAGATTAACCAAACAACGCTGCCGATTGAGGATTTAAAGAGCATCGGCGCGCTGTTCCATGTGGTGAACGATATCGAGCGCATCGGCGATCATGCGGAAAATGTGGCGGATGCGGCAAGGCAGCGCATCGAGACAGGCGTGGGCTTCAGTCCCGAAGCGCAGAGGGAGCTGGGGGATATGTTAAACATGGTCAATACGTTAATCCGGTTTTCCATCGAAATGTATGCCAGCGGCTCGGACGAGCATTTGGAAGATATTCTGCATCTGGAGGATGCGGTGGACGAGAAAGAACGGGAGCTGCAGCGGGCGCATGTGGAAAGGCTCACGAGGAACGAGTGCAGCCCGGAAGCGGGGATGTTGTTTTCGGATATTGTGTCGGGACTGGAGAGGGTGGCGGACCATGCAACCAACATTGCGTTTTCGGTATTGAATAATGACCCGGAGGAAAACGCCTGAGTGGATGCGGGTGCGGACACAGGTATTGGAACAATCAGTTTGTAAGTAAAGCATCTGTTTCATTGGCAAAGAGCAGAATATTTGACGGTATCGGTCATCCGGATGCAGTAAATTTATTTGGTCATAAACCATCGTATTCACTATCAGGCTTCTATGAAAGTCTGGCTGAAGAACTTTCAAAAAGTAATATGTATGCAGATCAAGGTAGCGGTTATCTTAACAGACAATCAGCTGCCTTTTTTATTTTCAGAAACCTTCAATACAGCACCTTCCAGCTCTGATTCCCTGCGGAATACTGGCATGGTCCGGCAGACACAAACCGGGCAGGGGGTTCCGCTCTTTTTTGCGTCCGTACTAACCTGCGAACATAGCATTTCAGGCTGAACTGTTCTCTTACCATAATTTTTCATACATAAGGGTTTGACAGGAGGGGGAGGAGTTGTTATAATAAGTACGTAATAAAATGTAACAAATTTGTAATAATTAATAAGGGGTTTGTTACGGAGCAGGCAGAAAGAACCCAAAAGAACGAAGGATGAAGAATAAATAAGATTATTTGGTTGGAAGGACTTAATGATTATGAAGTTGAAGGCAGCAGGAACAGTATGTGTAGGTATGGTTGGAATCTTATTGTATACCGGTCCGGTATATGCGGCGGCGCCGAGCGTGATGCCAAATGTGCATGGGGAAGACACGGTGGAGGTGGAATCCATTAAGGAAGTGGTGTCCAGACCGGTGGGGGCGGCAGCCCTGTTGGAAGCGGAGAAGTCGGAAGAAGAATATATGGCTTTGGCACAGGAGGCGGAAGGGGCGCTTTGGGGATATACCAATTTGGGGATATCCAATGTGGACGATAACCTGAATATCAGGAAAGTGCCGAGCGAGGACGGCAAGCTGGTGGGAAAATTGCCGAAAAATGCGGCATGTGAGCTGATTTCCGAGGAAAACGGGTGGACGTTTATCCGCTCCGGCAAAGTGGAAGGGTATGTGAAAAGCGAATTCCTTTTAAGCGGCTGGAATGCGAAAAAGCGGGCGTTGGAGGAGATTTCCACGGTGGCGGTGGTGGATACCACGACCTTAAAGGTACGCGAACAGCCCAATACGGAGTGTGAGGTAATCACCATGGTTCCGCGCGGGGAAGAATTGGATGTGGTGGAAGTGATGGATGATTGGGTCAAGGTTATGATTGACGATGAGGAGAATTATGTGTCCGCGGAATACGTGAAGCTGGAGGAAAAACTGGCAAGCGCCATTACGCTGACGGAGCTGCTTTACGGTCAGGGTGTGTCCAATATCCGTGTGGATTTGTGCCAGTTTGCGAAGCAGTATGTGGGCAACCGTTATGTGTGGGGCGGCACGAGCCTCACAAAGGGTGCGGACTGCTCTGGGTTTACGATGTCTGTGTATCGGAATTTCGGCGTTTCTCTGCCCCATTCTTCCAGGGCGCAGGCTGGGTGCGGTACGAAGATTAGCGTGAGTGAGGCGAAGCCGGGGGATTTGATTTTCTATGCAAAGGGCGGAAGGATTAACCATGTGGCAATCTATATCGGCAACGGGCAGGTGGTTCATGCCAGCAGCCCCAAGACGGGAATTAAGATTTCCAACTATAATTACCGTACCCCTGCAAAGGTGGTAAGGATTCTGCCGGTAGATTAAAGCGGTTCAGATATGTTTTAAATTTTTGAGAAAAAGGTTTTTATGGGAAAATGGGACGTGCCGGAGGAAACGGCGCGTCCTTTTTTGTCCACGGTCCCCCGGCGCGCGGGCAGGGAAGATGCTTTCCCTGCCTAATTGCCCAAGCCCGTAAGGTTTTTATAAAAAATACCAAAAAAGTAAAATTGCATAAAAAAGTACAGAATATTCCATATTTTCAAGAGGATATGTGGTGTATAATGAAGCTATAAGTCATTGGTAACGGCGGCTGCGGAGGTGGTACCCCGCTTTTGCAGGAAGTTCGATGTAGTACTGGAGCGTGTTTGAAAATTGCTTTCTGGCAGATGTCAGGAATGAATTTTCAAATACGCACTAGCGAGGGGTTGAATCAGTACGGAAGGGGAGGAATAGGAGGATGCGATGAAAATTCAGGATTTCTGTAACATGGAAAAGTTTGAAAGCATTATGGACAATTGGGCGAAATGTACGGGTTTGGCAACGGTGGCGGTAGGAGCCGACGGAGAGTATATCAGCGAATGTTATAATTTTACGGATTTCTGCATAAAACTCACGAGGGGAAGCGAGGAAGGATGCAGGCGCTGCACGAAATGTGACCGTGAGGGGAAGGGCGTATATTCCTGCCATGCGGGATTGGTGGATTTTGGCATTCCGGTTACGCTGGCGGACGGCACGGTGCTTGGGAGTATCATCGGGGGGCAGGTACTGCCGGAAAATCCCGATGAGGAGGCATTCCGGCAGACCGCGCGGGAACTTGATATCGACGAGGAAGCATATATCCGGGCATTACATAAGGTAAATGTGAAGACGCGTACGGAAATCGAAGCATCCGCCAATTTATTGGGGGATGTGATTAATATGTTTGTCCGCTCCAGTTATGAGGAGAAGAAAAACGAGCACCTGCTGGAAATGCTGCGGAAAGGGATTGCCGAAGCAGCGGAGGATATCGGGGCGGCAAACGAGAGTACCGCCAAGATAGCCGGGTTCAGCAAGCGGCAGAACATTTTGGCGCTGAACGCTTCCATCGAGGCAGCGAGGGCAGGGGAGAGCGGCAAGGGATTTGCTGTGGTTGCCACGGAAGTACGGAAACTGGCGGAAGGGATGTCGGTGGTAAGTACGGAAATTGACGGGAAACTCCGGAAAATCGCAAGGACCATCCACGAATTGAACGGCTGAAAACCGTAACGATTCAGTCTTAATGTTATGTCCGGGGGGGGTGAGGGAGGACGCAAAAGCCAGGAGCGGAACCCCCTGCCCGCTTTCTCCCTGCCTCCCTGTGCTTCCCCCGCCGGCATCTGTTCAAACCTGATGGCA
>CAJUMD010000090.1 GCA_910587275.1 uncultured Kineothrix sp. | reverse complement strand
CGGGGCGTACGAGGAGGTAATCCCCCCAGCGTTCCAGTTTTTCCCCGGAGGAAGGGTCAAGGATTTCGTAATCTTTCCAATTAGCGGCTGTCCACATGGTTTTCTCTCCTTTTATGATGTTTTGTTTAGGTTCCTTGTTTCCCCGCCCCCCTGACTATGGTTCTATTGACACGGAAAGAAGGGGAAAGGTATAATATAAATATTATACCTAAATATCTGTAAAATGGCAAACAGTGAGTGGTTTGGAGAATGTGGATGAAGTGGATAAGAAGGAAACAGAATAAATACGGAACGGATAAAGGGTTTCCGCTGCTTCTCTCCATGATACTTGTTTTTTGTATTTTGGGGGCGGTGGTTTTGTCGGTATCATGGAAGATATCAAGGGAAATGTCGACAGCGGCAATCCAAAACCTGAATGAAAGCCTGGATTTGATAAAGTGTACCATAGAAGCAATTTTAAAGAAAGAAGCGGAGTTCCAAAAGCTGATGGCACAGGAAATTGCGGAGCGGGAGGAGCCGGAGGAGTATGTCCGTTCTTACCGGAAGAACCAGACGATGGTGAAGATTGCGTTTATCCGTGCGGGGGAAACGGAAGGAATTTCCAGTACGGGGGAAGTTTTTTCCGAGGAAGGACTGGATTTTTCTTCGGGCGGAGTGGTGGATGGGCTGTTGATTTCCCATTCTTACCTGAATTATATGGGGACATGGGCATACACCATCAAATGTCCGGTGGAAAAAGAAGGCAGAAACACCGGTACGCTTTACGTGGAGTATACGTATGATTCCCTGGACAAATCACTTCCCAACGGGTTTTACAATAAACGTGCCCTCCTATACATTATGGATGCAAAAACGGAGCGGTTTGTGCTCAAACCAAAGGGAATGGGGGAGCGGAGCGCGGGACACCTGAACCTGGAGGATTTTTACCGGGCGAACGATATCCGGGAGGAAGCGCTGCGTGCCGAGGTGGAAGAATGCGTGAAAAACGGGAAAAATATCATGTTTTATCATGATATCAGGGGAAAGCGCGCCCTGAACTATATGTGGACGGTAAACGGCGGTACGATTTACCTGATTGGTTATGTGCCCATTGAGGCAATCCAGCAGGAGGGAAAGGCGGTAAACCAGAATATCCTTATTGTAGTGGCAGCCATGCTGATTGCGTTTTTCCTTTGCTGCCTGCTGTATTACCTGAACCAGCGGCAGCAGATAAAAATACGGAGGGAACGGGAAGCGGAACGGGAACTGCATAACAAACAACTGACGGAGGCGCTGCAGGCGGCACAGATGGCAAGCAATTCCAAGACGACTTTCCTTTCTAACATGTCCCATGACATCCGTACGCCGATGAATGCGGTAATCGGTTTTACCACTCTCCTGGCCAAGGATGCGGAGAACCCGGATAAAGTACGGGAATACACGAAAAAAATCATGGCGTCCGGGCAGCACCTGCTCAGTCTGATTAACGATATTTTGGATGTTTCCAAGATAGAAAGCGGGAAGGTCGTGCTGAATGTGGAGGAGTTTACCTTAAACGACCTTGTTTCCTCCGTGGATGCGATTATTCGACCGATGGCGGGCGCCAGGTCACAGGAATTCCATGTGGAAGTTACGGATGTGAAGCATGAATATCTGATTGGCGACGAGACGAGGATTAACCAGATTCTGATTAATCTGCTTTCCAATGCCGTAAAGTATACGCCGGAAGGGGGAAATATATGGTTCCGCATCATCGGTTTAAAGCAGAGGTCCAGCCAGTTTGAGCATATCCGCATCGAAGTGGAGGACGACGGATACGGAATGACGCCGGAATATTTAAAAACCATTTTCGATGCATTTACGAGGGCGGAAAACAGTACCACGAACAAAGTACAGGGTACCGGGCTTGGTATGGCGATTACGAAAAATATTGTAGAGCTGATGGGCGGAACCATCGAAGTGACCAGCGAGGTGGGCAAGGGAAGTCTGTTCCGGGTGGATTTGGAGTTCCGCATACCGGAAGGACAGGCGGATAAGAAGTTTTGGGAGGAAAGCGGGATATCCCGTCTCCTGTTTGTGGATGCGGATGTGAGGGAAGAAAGAAACATACGGATGCTGATGGACGGCATGGGTATTGCGGTGGATACGGCATCCTGCGTGGAAGAAGCCGTGCATAAGATGGAGGAAGTCAACGGGACGCAAAGGGCATACCACATGCTGATGGTGGAATGGGATGTGCCGGATATGGAGGGCATCCGAACGGTGGAACGGATACGGGAAGCCCTGCCGGAACCGGCGCCCATCCTTTTCATAACAACTTATGGCGCGGACGGCATGGAATGCCTGGACGGTATGGAAGAAGCGCTGCGGATGGGATATACGGGTGTCCTTATGAAGCCGTTTTTCTTATCGGCGCTGAAGGAAAAAATTACGGAAATGCGGACAGGGGAAGCCGGTGGAAAACAGGAAGCGGAAACCGGGGAAGAAAACAGTCTGGAAGGTTTGAACTTCCTTGCTGCGGAGGATAACGAAATTAATGCGGAAATTTTGTCCGAAATTTTGTCGATGGAGGGCGCTAAATGTGAGATTGCCGAGAACGGCAGGCTGGCGCTGGAGCGTTTTATGCGGGCCGGTGAGGGTGAATTTGACGCTATCCTGATGGATGTCCAGATGCCGGTGATGAACGGATACGACGCAACGAGGGCGATTCGGGCATTGAATCGGGAGGATGCGGCAAAAATTCCCATTATCGCCATGACGGCGAACGCTTTTGCGGAAGACGAGAAGGAGGCGTTAAATGCCGGAATGAATGTCCATTTGGCAAAACCGGTGGATGTGGAGCTGCTAAAGAAGGTGCTTCGGCAGTATATCAGGTGACATGCCTGCCGGCAGGAGCATGGAGCAAAAGGAAGACTGAAGGGGAATTGCGGAAGAATTTGGAAAGGGAAAAGGTATGGAAAGCAAGAGCAATAGAATAGCAGCGGCGGCATGTTTGGCGCTGATGCTTTTTGTATCCATGGCGGCATGTGGAAGCGGATCACATGGCCTGAATCTGGTGGAAACGGAGGAAGAAAATAACCGTATCGTGAACCTGTACAGCCCCATGGAAAAAATGGAACCGGATGCGGAGAATGTGGCAAGGAGCGCCATGGACAAAACCGTGATTATGGCAGAGGAAAAGCTGGGTGTGACCGTAGGCTATATTACTTATACGGCGGAGAACTATCAGGATAAGACGTATGACGACGTGGCGCTGGACAGGGCGCGCAACAATATGGATGACATTTATCTCTTAAACCCGGATGTTATCCAGGTATTGGGCGGAGAAGGGAGACTGATGGACTTATCCGGGCTGGAGTGTGCCCAAAATCTGCGTGACGTGGTGAAAACGGCGAATACGGTGGACGGAAAGCTGGTGGCAATCCCGCAGGAAGTAGTAGCATACGGTTTATTTGTCAACAAAGACATGTTTGACCGGTATAATTTGGAACTGCCAAACACGCCGGAAGAATTCCTGGAATGCTGCCGGGTGTTTAAGGAAAACGGGATTGAGACCCCGGTGGGGGCGAACCGCTGGTGGCTGGAGAATTTTGTTTTGGCGCAGGCATATGCGGATTTGTACAACGGGGGAAACACGGAAGCGGAAATTGCGGCTCTAAACAGCGGGGAAAGTAAATACAGCGACTATATGCGTCCGGGTTTTGAGTTCCTTCAGGAGATGATTGACTGCGGTTACATTGATGCCGAAAAGGCTTATGTGAGCGAGGCGCTCGAAGGGGAAAGGGAAGATTTCCTTGCCCAGAAAACGCCCATTGTCATGGCGTACTGGGGGGCGGCAAATACGGAGACTGCGTATGGAAAAACGGATTTTGAAATGCTGGTTATCGGTTTCCCAAGCGATAGGGGACAGATGCCGGTGATGCCCTTGACCGGGTACGGCATCGGCACCCACGCGGAACATGCGGAAGATGCCAGGGACTTTTTGGAAGTCGTGCTTTCCGACGAAGCGCTCCGGGTATATACGGAAACCAACAAAGTGATTTCCCCGTCCAAAAATGTGGAGGTGGACTGCATTCCGGCATTAAAACCGCTGAACGACCGGATAGAGGAAAATGTTTATGTCCTCGGCGCCAATGCAGGGATGAAGGTGGAACAGTGGGGCAATACCTGTTTAATCGTGCGGGAACTGTTAAACGGCGCTACGGTGGATGAATGCATGGCGGAATTTGACCGGCTGCAGGCGGAGTCTTTGGCGGACGCACGGGAGTGATTATTTTGCGGGGCGGCGGCAGCGGGATGGCATGTCCCGCAAAATAATCACTTCCGTGCTTGGTAAAGTAAAAAGAAATGCTATAAAGTAAAAGAAATGCTATGATGCGGTATTACATTTTTTGATACCCAGCAAAAGCCAGGAACGGGATGCCCTGCCCCGGTTTGACCCTGCCGCCCTGTGCTTCCCTTGCCGGTAGCTTTTTACAACCTGTTTAAAAAAATGGTGGTATTTCTTATTGTTTCCAAACGGCAGTTTATGACCGCATTAGGCGGCGTTGTCTGACGACCAAAGGGAGGAGTTTCGCCGCCGTGGTCATAAACTGCCGTTTGGAAACAATTAGAAATAGCCCATTTTTGCCATCAGGTTTGAAAAGCTACCAGCAAGGGGAGCACAGGGCGGCAGGGTCAAACCGGGGCAGGGCATCCCGTTCCTGGTTTTTGCGTCCACCCCATCTACGAACACAACATTTCAGGCTGAACCGTTACTAATTTTCCGCATTACTTTGGTAAAGTATTGACTTAACGGTGTCCTTACCGTATAATCAGATTTGTGTGCAACGGTATTATTGTATACAAACTTAAAATACAGGGAGGACATAAGATGAGCGACTCATTGGGATGGATTATTGTAGCGTTCGTGTTATACCTGCTGATGATGGTTTTTGTCGGTGCGGTGTATGCGAAGAAAAACAACAGCTCCGAGGATTATTTTCTTGGGGGCAGGCAGTTAAACGGCTGGGTGGCGGCGCTTTCGGCGCAGGCTTCCGATATGAGCGGATGGCTGCTGATGGGACTGCCGGGGAGCGTATATGCGCTTGGGACCGGGCAGGCATGGATTGCCATCGGGCTTTTCGGCGGAACGGTATGCAACTGGCTGTTTATTTCGGGACGGCTGCGGAGCTATACAATCCGTGCCAACAACTCGCTGACTCTGCCCACTTATTTTGAGAACCGTTTCCATGATAAAAAAAGGGTACTGCTGTTAATTTCCTCCGTTACGATTGTGATTTTCTTCCTGGTTTACACGGCATCCGCACTGGCGGCGGGCGGTAAGCTGTTTCATTCGGTATTCGGCATGGATTACCGGATTGCCCTTACGGTAGGCGTGCTGGTGATTCTGACCTATACGTTTATGGGCGGTTTTTTGGCGGTGTGCGCTACGGACTTTATCCAGGGGACGTTAATGTTAATCGGCCTTTTGGTGGTACCCATTGCGGCATGGATGCTGGTGGGGGGCGGGAATGTTTCCGGAGCCCTGGAACTGAGCGGTGTGGCAGGCGGCGCTGCGGGATTCTTAAGCCTTACCAATGACGGGACGGGGACGTACCGTGCGGTGGATATCATTTCCCAGCTCGCATGGGGGCTTGGCTACTGTGGAATGCCCCATATCCTGGTACGTTTTATGGCGGTCAGGGATGAGAAGGAGTTGAAAAAATCAAAAGGGATTGCCATCGGATGGGTGGCGCTGTCACTGGCTTTTGCGGTGGTTATCGGGGTTATCGGAAGGGCATACCTGTATCCCACGGTGTTAAGCGGCGGTGCGGAAGAAAATGTTTTTATCGAAATGATTATTAAATTGTTTACGCAGGATTGGAAAGCCCCGGTTATCGGCGGTATCTTCCTTTGCGGTATCCTGGCGGCAATCATGTCCACGGCGGATTCCCAGCTTTTGGTCAGCGCTTCCAGTATGGCGGAGGATATTTTTAAAGGGGTGTGGAAAAAGGATGCGGATGACAAGACGGTACTGACGGTCAGCAGGATTACGGTGTTTATCATCGCGATTTTGGCTTATCTCATCGCCCTGGACCCGAACAGTTCCATTATGGGGCTGGTCTCTAATGCGTGGGCGGGACTCGGCGCGGCATTCGGTCCCACGGTGCTTTTGTCGCTGTATTGGAGACGGACGAATTTCCAGGGGGCGGTAGCGGGAATTGCCACGGGTGCACTGACGGTAATCGTATGGGACTATATCCCGCTTGCGGGCGGAAAGACACTGGGAGCGGTGACCGGGCTGTATTCCCTTGCCATCGGTTTTGTGCTGGGGCTGCTTGCCATTGTTGCGGTCAGCCTTGTAACACCGGCGCCCACGGCGGAGATGCTTAAGGAGTTTGACGATGTGAAAAACCACCGTGTGTAGCAGGCAAAGTACAGGTGCAGGAAAAGAGTGGGCGCACTCTTTTCCTGCCTTTGTTTTTTGTAAGGACATTTCCACACAAAAGATATTATTTTGTTCTTTTCCGTATGGAAAACCGGTGACGGGAGGAACGCGGAAAGCGGAGTCTTTGCTTGATAAATCCATGGGGCTATGATAAGATGAAAACATGGATTATGTGAAGAACGGATGCCTGGAAGTAACAAAAACACGGAGGATAACCAATGAAAGGAATCATATTAGTCGTGGATGATGACAGTGCAAACCTCATGCTTGCCCAAAAGATTCTCGGCGGGGAATACCGGATTGCCGCGGCTAATTCAGGACCTGCGGCACTGAAATACCTGGGGAAAAACCGCCCGGACGTTATCCTGCTGGATATTAACATGCCGGAAATGGACGGTTTTGAAACCATGGAACAGTTAAAAACCATGAAGGACATCAATACCATTCCGGTGATTTTCCTGACGGCGGACAAGAGTACGGAGACGGAAACCAAATGTTTTCAGGTGGGCGCTTTTGATTTCGTGGGTAAGCCTTTTGTCCCGGATATCCTGAAAAGCAGGGTAAAACGTGCCCTTGAGCTGGAACAGTACCACAACAGCCTGGAAACGTTAGTGAAGGAACAGGCGGAGCAGCTTATGGAACGTTCCAAGCGCATCGGGGAAATACAGGAGAACGTCATCGTGGGGCTGGCGAACCTGATTGAAAGCAGGGACGGCAGTACCGGAAAACATGTGAAGAATACACAGGGTTACGTGGAACTGATTGTAGGGGAACTGTCCGGGAAGGGGCTGTTTGCGGACATCCTGGATGAAGAATATATGCAGAATACCTGCAAGGCGGCGCCGCTGCATGATATCGGCAAGATAAAGATACCGGACAGCATTTTGCAGAAGCCGGGAAAGCTGACGCCGGAAGAATATGAAACGATGAAAAAGCATACCGTTTACAGCACGGATGTCATAAAAGGAATTATCGGGGATGTGGAAAATGAGGAGTATGTCAGGGTTGCCAGCGATATCGCCATGTACCACCATGAGCGCTGGGACGGCACGGGTTATCCGGCAGGATTAAAAGGGGAGGAAATCCCGCTCTGTGCAAGGATTATGGCGGTGGCGGACGTATTTGACGCGCTGTATGAGGAGCGCTGTTATAAGCAGCCGGTCCGTCCGATGGAAAAGGTGCTGGGCATTTTGGAAGAAGGAAAAGGATCTCAGTTTGATCCGGTAATCGTGGAGGTATTCACCGGAATGGAACCGGTGCTGCGGGAACGTTTGGGCGAATAGGAAGGTATGGCAGGGACGTAAGGATAAGCCGGCATAAGCATTTCCGGCGCCGGCAGGAAATGCATGGACGGATGAGGGGTGGGAAAATGGATTTTGAGCGGGAAAATGAGCGGAAAGTGGAACGGGTAGTTTTGGCGGTTTACGTGGTATATACCCTGGGAATGATGGCAATGGCTTCGGTGCTGGGATGGGGGAAATGGGTGCCGTGGATGATTCTTGCCGGAATGGCGTTAAGCATAACCGTTTATGTGAAAAAGTACAGGGATTACCGGTTCCGTGCGCTGCTTACCTCCGGTATGGCATGGATGAACATGCTGGTTTACGGCATACATTCCAGCAGCTATTTCAGTATCCTTTCCACAATGGTATGCATGGTTATCCTGTTGGGGATTTATTGTATTCCGAATATTGTTTCTGTGGCGGCGGGGGCTTCGACGTTCCTGCTTTTTTATCATGGGTTTATCCTGCATGACATACATATTACGGCGGACGGGGAAGGGGCGAGGATGGTTCTTCAGATTCTGTCCGTTTACGTGGCGGAATATGTGACCTATTATTTGGTCAGGGGACAGGTGGAAAGCAACCGGAGACTGTGGCAGGTGATTTCGGACCTGCGCAGGACGGAACGCAGCAAGGATGATTTTATGGCAAATGTGTCCCACGAAATCCGCACGCCCATTAATACCGTGTGCGGCATCAGCGAAATGATCCTGCGCGAGGAGCTTCCGCTCCGTGTGAGGGAAGACGTGTTCGGGATACAGACGGCGGGGAGAAACCTTTTGTCCGTGGTCAGCGATATTTTGGATTTTTCCGAACTGGAATCAGGGAATATGACGCTGGTGGAGGAGCCTTATAATATTACTTCCACCATTAACGATATCATGAACATGGCTTTGGCGCGTAAGGAAGGGAAGAAGCTGGAACTGATTGTGGACTGCGGGGCGGTCATGCCCTGCGGGATGGTGGGGGATGAGCAGAAAATCCGCCGCGCCATCATGAACGTGGTGGATAATGCCATTAAGTTTACGAAAGAGGGGGCGGTCATCCTTACGGTCAGTACGAGGAACGAAGCATACGGCGTCAACCTGTCGGTGACGGTGAAGGATACCGGAATCGGCATCGAGGAAAAAAATATCGAGAAACTTTTCTCCAGCTTTAACCAGGTGGATACAAAGAGGAACCGACAGGAGGGCGGCATCGGGCTCGGACTTGCCATTACGGAAGCGCTGGTGGGCAAAATGGGCGGTTTTATTACCGTAAAAAGCACGCCGGGGCGGGGGAGTGAAATGCAGCTTGTCATTCCGCAGAAAGTCGTGGACCGGACACCGATTATTTCCCTGCGCAGCCCTGAGAAAATCCGCGTGGCTTATTACATTAACATGGAAAAGTACGATTTTGCGGCGATCCGGGAGGGCTATGCATCTACCATCCGCCATATTGCGGAGCAACTGCAGATTGCCTGCCGTCCGTGCAAAAACCTGCAGGAACTAAAACGGTATCTGGAAAAGGAAAAATTCAGCCATGTGTTTATCAGTTGGGAGGAGTACTGTGAAGAAAAAGGGTATTTTGAAAAGATATCCAAAGAGATGAGCGTGGTACTGATAAAGGAGCGGGAAAACGGGGAAAATCCGGACAGTGGAATGTATTACATTTACAAACCTTTTTCGGTCCTGTCCATCGCGGCGGTTTTAAACGGCGAACATGTGGTGCAGAGCATGGAGGGAGGACGCCGCATGGACGGGCGCTTTATCGCGCCGCAGGCGAGTATACTGGTAGTGGATGACAATGTTATGAACCTGCGCGTGGTGGAAGGGCTGCTGCGTCCCTACCGGATAAAGGTGTTTGCGGCGGGAAGCGGGAAGGAAGCCCTGGATAAAATTGAATCCATGGATTTTGATTTTGTGTTTATGGATCATATGATGCCGGAAATGGACGGTGTGGAAACCCTGCACCGGATCAGGCAGAAGCCGGGAAAGTATTTCCAGGAGGTTCCCGTTATCGCTCTTACGGCGAACGCCATCGGCGGGGCGCGGGAGATGTTTCTTGCGGAAGGATTTGCGGATTTTGTGGCGAAGCCTATTGAGCTGTCCGTGCTGGAAAGGGTGCTGCGGCGGCATATTCCCGAGCAGAAGATTATGAAAGTGGAAGAAGCGCAGACAGGTTTGGAAGGAACGGGAAGCATACCGGCTTATGCAGGAGGATGGAAAGCGGCAGGCAGCGCCGGGGCAGCGTTACAAGACAAAAGAGCAGACGGCGGTGACGGAAGGAATGTACCCGCAGGTGATGCGGATGGAGGAAATGGAATGGGAAAAGGCGCATCCGCCGGAAGTGCGGGTAACGATAACGAAAGAGGCGTATCATCCGGGGCGGCAGCGGACGGAAACGGATATAAGAATGGGAAAAGGATTGGGAAGCGGCTGGACGGTTTGGACATGGAAGGCATCGACGTGGATCTTGGGATGGTTTACTGCGGGGGCGTGCTGCGGGATTATATCGATATCGTGCGGATTTACTATACCAGCGGGCTGGTAAAAAAAGAGGATATCAAAAAGCATTATGAGCAGAAGGACTGGAAAAATTATACCATTGACGTTCATTCCCTAAAGAGCATGTCCATGGGAATCGGTGCGGCAGGGCTTTCCGATATGGCAAAGATTTTGGAAGCGGCGGGCAGGGCGAAAAACGAGGAATATATCATGAACCATACCATGGAAACGCTGCTGGAATACGAAAGAATCCTTAAGGTTATCGGGGAAAACAGGGTGGTCTTCCCGGACGGCACGCCGGAAGCGGAGGATACAAATGCCGTGCCGGAAACGGAGGGAACAGGCACTGTGCCGGAAGCGGCGGGCAGCCTTGCCGCGGTGACGAAGGAAAAACTGGAAGAAGCGTTTGACCGGCTTGCAGGGAGGCTGGAAACTTTTGAAAGCGAAGGGGTATTTGAGGTGCTGGACGAATTGGCAAATTACCAATACTGCGGAGAGTCCCTGTCATCGGTTCTGACGCCGGTAAGGGAAAAGACGCAGGCATTTGATTTTATGGGTGCGGAGGAAGAATTGGAGACAGGTAGGAAACGACTGCTTGGAAGTCCGGGGGAAGAATAGACGGCATGTGTTTTGCGGTTTGGGAATAGAACGTCAGCATGTTGGAAGTTTTATGAGGGAATGCGTTATGATAAAGAAATGGATGGACAAATATTACGGCGGGGCAATCAACTTCAGGGAACGGCTGTTGCGGATTATCCTTTCACTCAGCATTGCGGTATCGGGAATGGCGGTGGTTGCGGGAATCTGCATCGGTTCGCGTCCCATCGTCCTGCTTCCGCTTGTACTGATGACTGCGGTGTCTTTCCTGTCGTTCCGGCTGGTATGCAGGTACCGGAAGGTGGGGCTGGCGGTATGGGTGATGGATATATTGATTAACATCTTCCTGTTTCCGCTGATGTACTTTTTAAGCGGAGGAATGGGGAGCGGTGCAACGGTATGGTTCGTGCTGGGGCTGGTATATATTTTCCTGCTCTTTACGGGGACGTCGATGTATACCGCCCTGCTTCTTGAAATGGCAGTGCTCGGCACTGCGTATTTTCTTTCCTGGAAGCACCCGGACTGGGTGATTCCCATGGAAAGCACGGGTTCCGCCCACATAGATTCCCTGCTGGCAGTATTGATGGTGGGCATAGCCATCGGCATTATTTTCAAATTTTATGTAAGGATGTATGAGCAGGAAAGGAAAAAGGGGGAAGAACAGCGGGCGGAAATCGAAAGTATCAGCCAGTCCAAGAGCGCGTTTTTTGCCAACATGAGCCATGAAATCCGTACTCCCATCAACACCATCATCGGTCTGAACGAAATGACGCTGCGAGAGGATATTTCCGATGAAATCGCGGAAAATGCCGTCAACATACAGAATGCCAGTAAAATGCTGCTGGCGTTGATTAACGATATTTTGGATATGTCCAAAATGGAATCCGGGAAAATGGAAATCGTGCCGACCCAGTATGAAACGGGCGCTTTGTTCAGCGACCTTGTGAATATTATATGGATACGGATGCACGAGAAAAACCTGGAATTTAAAATTGACATTTCCCGCCACCTGCCTTCCATGCTGTACGGGGACGAAGTGCGGCTGAAGCAGGTGCTGGCAAATATATTGACCAATGCGGTCAAATATACGGAGAAGGGTTCTGTGACGCTGACGGCACAGAGCGACCGTATCGATGCCAACCGGATTTTACTGAAAATCACCGTGGCGGATACCGGAATCGGTATTAAGAAAGAAAGTCTGGAAGACCTGTTTTCCTCGTTCCGGCGGGTGGACCAGGAGAGAAACCGCAAAATCGAAGGGACGGGACTGGGGCTTTCCATTTCCAAACAGCTCATCGAAATGATGGGCGGTAAGATTACCGTGGACAGCATCTATACGAAAGGCTCCACGTTCACTGTCACCGTGGAACAGCAGGTGGTGAATCCCATGCCTGTGGGAACCATGGATTTCATGGTAAAGCGCAAGCTGTATGAGCGGGAAAAATACAAACAGAGTTTTGAAGCTCCCGAAGCGAAAGTGCTGATTGTGGACGATAATGAAATGAATCTGATGGTGGCGTGCAAACTGCTGCGCTCCACTAAGGTGCAGATTGATACGGCTAAGAGCGGGAAGGAATGTTTGGAAAAGACAAACAGCAGGTTCTACCATGTGATTTTCATGGATCATATGATGCCGGACATGGACGGGGAGGAAACGCTGCACGAGCTGAAAAAGCAGGATAAGGGGCATTGCCAGAATGTGCCGGTCATTGCCCTGACCGCCAATGTGATGACGGGAGCGGAAGAAATATACCAGGAGAAAGGTTTCGCCGGATATTTGGCAAAACCCATTAACGGTGTCCTGTTTGAGGCCACGCTTTTAAAATTCCTGCCCCACGAGTTAATTGAATACAGCGTGTATGAGGAAGACGGGGAGGCGGAAGGCAGTGTACAGACGTTTTTCAGTGCAAAAAAGAAGAAGCTGAGCATTACCGCCGATTGTGTCTGCGACCTGCCCGGGAAGTGGCTGGAACAGTTTGAGGTGACGGTCATGTATTATTATGTCTATACGAAGCAGGGACGTTTCAGCGACCAGTTGGAGATTTCCTCGGACAATCTTCTGAAGTATATGCAGAGAGCGGGAAGCGAAGCCCATTCTGCCGCACCTCCGCCGGAGGAATACGAAACATTTTTTGCGGATGCGCTGTAAAAAGCGGAGAAGGTCATCCATATCTCCATGGCTTCCCACGGGGGTAACGGCTACCGCTCGGCGTCTGCGGCTGCGAAAGGCTTTGACAACGTAACCGTGGTGGATTCGGGACACCTGTCCAGCGGTATGGGGATTATGGTACTCCATGCGGCGCAGATGGCGCAGGAAGGAAAAAGTGTGGAGGAAATCTGCGGAATGCTTGCCAAATTAAAGGATAAAATAAGCACCAGCTTCATTGTCCCGTCGCCGGAAAACCTGTACCGCTGCGGAAAGGTATCGAAAAGGGTCAGGGATATCTGTGAGCATTTGAGCCTGCATCCCGTGCTGCATCTGTCCCAAAGCAAAATCAGGCTAAGAGGGGTGGAGACGGGAAGCGTACAGACGGCATACCGGAGGTATATCCGGCATCTGCTTTGGGATAAGAAAAGCATTGACACGCGGATTCTGTTCCTGACATATGCGGGATGTTCGCTGGAGCAGTTGGAGGAAATCAAGAAAGAGGTTAAGAAGTACGTATTTTTCGACCACATTGAGGTGCAGAAGGCGTCTGCCACCATTTCCAGTAATTGCGGGATAGGGTCTTTTGGGCTGCTGTTTATGAAGAAGAAAAGGAAGCGGTGAGAGTCAGGAGCGTACGTTAAGCACGTCCCTGTTTCACAGCGTGAATCCGACGCGGGAAACGCTTTCATCAGCGTTTCCTTAAATATAGTTTAGCTGCCAAATGTCGGTATGGCGGAATTTTTGTTTTTCATAGGACAGTTCTTCCAGGAAGGAGTCATGCAGGCGGGAGTATTTGTTCCAGTCCATGTTCTTGGGGATGATGTCCAGCATGGATACTTTCTTTGGCGCATTGTCTTTGTGCATTTATCTTCCACCTCCTTTTGGATGGCGTGTGCGGATTTTCCGCAGGCGCCGGAATGGCTTTCCCAACACGCTCTAACTGTATTATATGCATAAAATGTGGATATGGTGTGTGGAATTTATGAAAGATTCTTTATTTTTCTTAGGGAATGATTAGGAAAAAATAAAATATTCTTAAGGGTGGGTAAGTGCGGGCGGACGCAAAAGCCAGGAGAGGAACCCCCTGCCCGCTTTCTCCCTGCCTCCCTGTGCTTCCCCTGCCGGCATCTGTTCAAACCTGATGGCAAAAACGGGCTGTTTCTAATTATGCCCGGCCGTCGGTTTCTGACCACGGCGGCGAAACTCCTCACAAGGTATTTCCCGTTCCG
>CAJUMD010000089.1 GCA_910587275.1 uncultured Kineothrix sp. | reverse complement strand
AGTTCAGACGTGTGCTCTTCCGATCTCATTCGTATAGCCTACCAAAGAGACTTTCGGTATCCGCGACTCCTGGCGCTTTTTTCCCTGGGTTTCCCGCTCTTTTGCCACTTCTTCCAGTTCCCGTCTAAGCTCCGCAAGCCTGCGCTCGATTTTACGCCTGTCCAGTTCCAGTTTCTTCTCCCCGGCTCCCCTGCTGCTCATGCTTCCGCTGGTGCCGCCCTGTCTGGTCAGGGCATCATGCATTCCCACCAAACGGGACATCAGGTATTGCAGCCTTGCCGTCTCCACCTGCAGCTTCGCCTCCCTCGTCTTCGCACGCACGGAAAAAATATCCAAAATCAACGCCGTACGGTCCAAAACCGGTTTACCGGTTTCTTTCTGTAAATTGCGCAGTTGGGACGGGGTTAGGGAATTGTCGAACAGAATGACATCCGCTTCCAGTGCCTGTGCATACTCCGTAACCTCCCGTACCTTTCCCGCTCCGATGTAATAGGCTTTGTTTACCGCCGCCATCTTCTGCGTGACAACCCCCGCCACCGTCATGTTGCATGCCTTTGCCAATTCCCCAAGTTCCTTCATGGAGCGGGGGAAATCGTCTTCCTCCCCGGTATCCACGCCTACTAAGAGCGCTTTTTCCTTTTCTTTATCTGTCATAAATAATACCTTTCCGCATAATATGCCTTTATACAATTTCATTTAAAAAAACATGTTCAAGCCTTCTAATCCCACACAGCTTCCGGCGTACCTTTTCCCCCATATCCAAATCCGCGCCATCTACCGGGCAAGCGCATTGTTCCTCCTGTCCGCAGCCGAATACCCAGGACGTCAGTGCCGGGATGGACAGTTCCAAATCGTATGCCCGCTCCGCCGACGCAGCCATGAGCGCAGGAGCATTTTCCTTTTCTCTCTCCCGATGATTCTTTGCCGCTTTTGTCCCCGCCGAATCTTTGTACACCTCTGCGCCGTCTTCCGTAAACACGCAGTTCCAAATCCCGTTGTTCCCGTCCAAAACCGGATCCGACACACGGATGCGCAGGGTAATGCTCCCGCTTTTTGCCCGCAGCAGGGACAGCATGGCTTTGGCATCCACGGTTCTTGCCATAATTACCGGTGTTTTCTGCCCCGTGGGATGCGCAGGCAGTCCCCAGGCGCCGTATTCCCCTTCCCATACCGCCTCCTGGATTTCACCCTGTTCTTCCTCCGCATACAAAAGATAACCTTTGATTCCGTCTTTTTCCCCCGCCAAAAAAATACCGCCTTCCTGTGCCTGCAGCTCCTTTTCCATTCTTGTGAAGTAAGGAATGTCCCTCCTGATAAATACGTCGTAGTGACGCTCCATGTAAGCCTGTGCAAATTCCGCCAAAAACGGCAGGTCTTCTTTCCCCATTTTTTTCATGCCGCCCATGGTACAGGTTTTTCCCCTTCCTGTTACGGGGCCGTTTCCAAGGGTATATTCCGCCCTCCGGTAAATATAGGTAAACTGGTAGGGGCGGTATATGGCGCAGTCTGCGGGCATGAGGAATGTAAACGGCTGCGCTTTCCCATACATGTCCCGCAAAGCCTCCTTTAACAGCCTGTCCATACAGCCCCTGTGGCGGTATGGTTCTTTCGTCGCCACCCCCACGATATAATTGAGCTCCCGGCAGGCAAATGTATCCCCGCTTCGCAGCATCACCGGATAGGGGGACAGATACAGCATGGATACGGGCATTTCCCCGTCGCGCAGCACATATCCATGGTTGAGTGCCGCCTTTTCCTTAAAATAATAATCGGTAAATTTCCTGGAATCCCCGTAAAACACTTCTTCCCACAGAGCACGCAGGCTTTTGCAGTCCTCCCCCTCCGGTTTCCCCAGTTTCATCTGTCCCGGCCTTATTCCGTCCACCCGTCTTCCTCCTGTTTTTCCCGGTTTTTCGGGCAACCGCCGCAGGAGCCGCACCGTTCCTGTGCCGTCACGTCCTGTATATGATAGTTTACCGGACTGGTCAGCAGACAGACTGCCTGGGCTGCAATCCCCTCCCCGGTTCCGGTAAAACCAAGACCTTCCTCCGTGGTTGCTTTCACGTTCACCTGTATGGTATCCACACCGAGCGCCCCTGCTATGTTTTCCCTCATCCGTTCGATATGCGGACGCATCTTCGGCGCCTGGGCAATAACCGTGGCGTCAATATTTTCAATGAGGAAACAGTTTTCCTCCAACAGCTTCCCCACGTGTTCCAGCAGTTTTATGGAAGAAATCCCCTTATACTCCGGCTCCGTATCGGGAAAATGTTTCCCGATATCCCCAAGCGCTGCCGCACCCAGCAGGGCATCCATAATCGCATGAAGCAGCACGTCCGCATCCGAATGCCCGAGCAGTCCCTTGCCGTAAGGAATTTCTACTCCTCCAATAATTAATTTTCGGTTTTCCACCAATCTATGCACATCATATCCTGTTCCGATTCTCATAACGGTATCCTGTTCCTTTCTTTCTTTATTCCATGTTCCTGTTCCGGCTTCTTTTCATTCCATTCACCATTCACCATTCACCATTCCCCCATACCCTCCATCCATTCCCTGCCATTTTGATTATAACATTATTTTCCCAAAATAGAAATGGATTCATGCACTCTGCCCGCCCTGTTTCATATTTTAATAAAAACAGAATGATTTTGATTCAGAAACTAAAAGTTCCTATAAAACGGATTGTTTCTAAGAAAGGAAAACATATGCGACCTTCCAACCAATATATCGGCATCACCGGAATCATCGAACGCATGACCCCCATGCGGGAAGACTGCTGCAACCAGCTTCTTTCCCTGCGTACCATGAACGGGATGGTAACCTTCATCCTCTCCACCGGTACTTATGTGGTAGACAATACCCCGCTGCGCACGGGTATGCGCATCACCGCATTTTATGACGACAGCCAGCCGGTTCCTTTAATCTACCCGCCCCGTTACCAGGCGGCTTTTATCGGGCGCACGGAGCCTTCCGAAACCGTTACGGTGGCTTATTTTGACCGAAACCTGTTATCTGCGGAAAAACAACTGAAGCTGAACGTCTCCTCCGGCACCCGCGTCACCACCGCCAACGGACAGCGTTTTCCCTGCGAAGTCGGGAACCATCTGCTGATTGTTTATTACGGCGCTTCCACCAGAAGCATCCCTGCCCAAACCACACCGGACAGAATCATTGTTTTCTGTTAAACGGATGCCCTGACGGGAAAAAATTAAATTTCCCTCTTGCATTTTGTCCCCATTGTGATAAAATTGACTTGTATGGGGATATAGCTAAGCTGGGATAGCGATGCGTTCGCAACGCATAGGCCGCGGGTTCGAGTCCCGTTATCTCCATTCTTCCATTCCCGCAGACGACAGAGAAAGCGGAATACCAACGGGCAGCGGATTATGAAAGCCAAACAGGCTATCCTTGATTCGCTGCCCGCGGTAATCTACGTACCAAACCGTGCGTTTCCTCTGTTGCCTGCGGGAATCCATAACCGGAAAGGAGAACTGCCATGACATCGAAAGAAAAAAAAGACCGAATCGTACAGGAAGTCATTATACCGGAATTACAAAACGCCGGTTACCAATTCTTTGGACAAACCTTTTACTGTTTCGGGGACGACTGCTGTATCGCATTAAAACTCCAAAATTCACAATTTAACTCCGAAAACGCCGGTTACTCATTCCGGTTCCATATCAAGGTATTCCCGAAAGACATTTCGTTGGATGCCCTGAAAGACTGGAGCGTTTGGAGCGATTCCATCCATGAGGACGTCCTTCTGCCCGACTGCGGTTATCTCCATCCCTATCGGGACGGAAAAGGATACCATATCGACGGCTATAAAAATTCCATCCCGCAGGATATCGACCTTACGAATATTGAAGAACGCATCGGCAGCGATTTACGCGACTACATCCTGCCGCAGCTTTCCGGCATCCGCACCCCTGCCGCATGGAAATCATACAAAAAAGAATGGCTGAACCGCTGGAACGCACCGAAAGTCCTCCTCATGAACTATTTTAATACCGTGCAGTTATTTGCCACGGAGGAAGACAATCTTCCGCACCTAAGGGATGCACAGCGCCGTCTTGGGCTGAGCGCCAAAACCATCCGGGAAAATCGCGGACTTTACCTGCAGATTAAGGATGCATCCATATGGCCGGAAGATGACAAGTGGGAATTTATCCTCCATTCCTTATTGGAATAACGTTCCCAAAAATTCCGCCGTTTATGTAATAAGTCCTCAATATTTCCGCCTGTTCTTTCGTAATGGCGGCTTCCACCATTGCCATGTTGATGCTGCCCTGCAGTTCATCCAGCAGACATTCCATATTATTCGCTTTTCCCCGGATACCATTTACCAATTCCCGGATATCCTTTTGCAGATATCCGGGAATTCTAAAATCAATGGACAGCTCTTGTACCGGTTCTGTTCCTTCCTTACCGGTTCCGTTTTTTATTTCATTCTTCTTGTTTCCGTTATCGCTTTCATTCCCCATAACCGCTTCCCTTATCTAACATGCTCCCTTATGTAAAAACGCTCCTACCTGTTTCCCCCGCGCAGTTTAAACCGGTGGACGGAAACTTTCAATTCTTCCGCCTGACTGTAAAGCTCCTGGGCGGAAGCTGCAGATTCTTCCGCGGTAGCGGCATTGGTCTGCACCACATCGGCAATCTGTTCCATGCCAAGCGTCAACTGCTTCAGCGACTGCGCCTGCTGCAAAGCGGATTCCGCAATCCGTTCCACCAAAGCCGTGGCATCCTTCGCACCGGAAACCCCTGCGGAAAGCGCCTGCGTGGTATCTGCCGACAGGGAAGTTCCCTGCTCTACCAGTTTCATGGAATTCTGTATCAGCTCCGTAATGTTCTGTGCGGACACGGAGCTCTTGTTTGCAAGGCTCTGTACTTCATCCGCCACAACCGCAAAACCTTTCCCTGCCTCACCTGCACGCGCCGCTTCTACCGCCGCATTCAACGCCAATATATTGGTTTGGAAAGAAATATCCTCAATGGTCTTAATGATTCCGCCAATCTGATGGGAAGACTTGGAAATATCCTCCATGGCAGTTTTCAGTTCTTCCATCTTCCGGCTGCATACTTCCAACTGCACCGCCGCATCGCTGGAAGATTTGCGCGCGCTGTCCGCATCCTCGGAAGTGCGGTCCACCTGCCCCGATATCTCCTGGATGCTGGCGGACAGCTCCTGTACCGCAGATGCCTGTTTCGTCGCACCGTCGGAAAGTGTCTGGGCACCCGATGCCATCCGTTTCGATTCGCCGGATACCTGTTCCGCCGTTCTGCTGATGGTATAAAGCGCATCATTCAGGGAATCCAGGATTTGGCGCATGGCATTCCGGATGGGAAGGAATTCCCCACGGTAGCCTTCCCCTACCGCCACGTCCATTTCCCCTTCCGCCATCTGCGACAATACGGAATCGATATCATGGATATAGTTTTTCAGTTCGCGTTTGGTTTCATGAATGGATTCCACCAGCCGTCCGATTTCGGAAGTATCCGGCCGGAGGGCAAAATCCGCCGAAAGGTTCCCCTGCGCGATTTCCCCCATTTGGTTTTTCACCGCAATCACGGGACGGATAATGCGCAGCCGAATCACAAACATGCTGAGTAACTGCATGATTCCCGCCACCGCCAGCGCGATGCACATCACCAGTTTAATAAAATCGGCTTTCTGCGCCAGTTCGACCACCTGTGCCTGTGTCCTCGCATCCAAATCCGCAAGGAACTGCTCTTTCAGTGAATTGATTTTTGCAATGGACGTGCTGTAATCGGTACCGTACACATAATCCAGCGCTTCTTCCATGTTCCCTTCCTGTACGTGCTTCATGGCCTCATCTTCCAACGGCACCAGTTCATTGGAAAGGGCAGACATAGCATCAATCATCGCCTGTTCCTCCGGCGTAATGCCGATGTCCTGCATGGCAGCAACGCCGATGTCACGGTTCTTCAGGTTATTAACTTCGTTCCAATAGTTATCATAATGCTCCTCAAATCCGGTAGCCGCATATGCCCTCACCTCATTGGTCAGGTACGCGGAGCCGTTCATAAACCGGTTGGCATTATAGGTAAGCTGAAAACGTTCCTCACTTGCATCGTTGAGTTCACTGCTTACATAGCCGTAGGAAAATAGGGATAACACCGATAAAACCAGTGCGAGGATAGAAACCCCGTTTAAAATCAATGTCATCAGGGATTGGTTCATTGCTTTTTTCATTTTTGTCTGCTCCTCTTGCCTTATGTATCTTATTCTGCATTCTGTCATATACAATCCATTGCCATATCCGCCGTTCCTGCCCTTTCCATTATGCAAATTACATAAAAAATGAGAAAGCGTTACGGATTTCTTTATTATAATAGTCATACTATCACACAGCCCGGAAATAGTCAACAACCCTGCCGCTAAATGCCTGCAGTCAGGAATAAGGAACGCGCCTTTGGCATATACTATCCGAAAAACCGGTTCCCATAGCACAACATAAAGGAGTAGTCAATATGAACAAAAAAATATTCCGATACACGCTGTCTGGTATCCTGTTTACTTCCATCCTCGGCACTCTCAGTCATTTTTTGTACGGGTGGAGCGGCAGCCGGGTTTTGGTCGGACTGTTTGCCCCCGTAAACGAATCCGTATGGGAACACATGAAATTATTGTTTTTCCCGATGCTCCTTTATTTTGTCTTTGAAAGACTCATGCTGGAACATTATCCGCCCTCCCTGTCCTGTGCGGATGGCATGGCGCTTTTGGCTGGAACATGCCTGATTCCCACCATCTTCTATACTTATACGGGAATTCTCGGCCGGCACCTGATGGTTTTGGACATTGCCACGTTTTATGTCAGTGTTATTGCCGCATTTTTACTGCGCCGCCGCTTTTTCCTATTCTTCCGGTCTTCCCTTTCTTTCCGGTCCTCCAAGTCCGCCCGGTCCCGCAATCCGCACGGGAAAAAAACCGGCAAAACCCTCTGCCTGTGTCTGACGGCGGCGGTCTTACTGGTTTTCACCTGTTTTCTGGTATTCACTTACAGCCCGCCGGAGCTAGGTCTGTTTCTGGCGCCGTCCTGACATGCGCCGGAAACGTGCCTGCCAAACGATGCCCCGGCATATTTTCAAACCTCCACGGCTTCTTCCTCTCCGATATGCTGCCGCAGGATTTCCGATACTTCCTCCAGGCTGAGATTGGAACTGTCAATCAGCTCCTCCAGACATTCCAGCCTTGCCATCCTCTGCTCGTTAAGCAGTATCTGCAGTTCTTCCTTTTCCTTTAAAATCCTGATTTCCAGTGCATCAATCACATCCTGCTTATCGGCGATTTTTTCCTCTATGGATTTTCTGACACCTCTTGCCATAATTTACCTCCTGCTTTTTATACTATTACTATATTATATGGACAAGACCTGTCATTTATGCAGCCGGACAGGAAATTTTTTCGTTTTGTCTTCCCGAACCGCCGCACCGGATACCCGGCTGCCATGCCGGAATGCATCAGGGATTACATTTTTTACACGGTTCATATCCCTGTGACACGATTTCTTCCCGGCTTTGGGTGGAATCCTTCCGGTTGGATGTAGGCAGATAGCTACAGGACGGTATATGGAATTTCTTTGTTTTTACGTTCAATACATAAGTAAGTCCCTGTGTATCCTGGGGGGCGGACTGTTTCACTTCTTCCGCTGCCGCCGTACTTTGTTCCGTTCCCGCAGATTTGTCCGCCGCTTTATCATTTCCCGTATCTGCCGCATTTTTCCCCGTATCGGATGAAACGGCGCCGGAACCTGTGGGTTCACCGGCTTTCCATGTATCCGAAGGCGCCGCGTTCCACGTGATTTTCTTTCCGTCAGACACGGCAATCAGGGAACCCTGCTCATCGGTACGGAACACTTTTACACCCATACTCCTTAACGTATTTAGCGTCGCCGCATGGGGATGGCCGTACTCGTTATCTTCGCCGCAGCTAATGACCGCATATTCCGGGCTGACGGCATCCATAAATTCCTTTGAGGATGATGTCCTGCTTCCGTGGTGCCCGATTTTCAGCACATCGGCGGAAATATCAATCCCGTTTGCCGAAATATCCTCCTCCGCTTCTTCCTCCGCATCGCCGGTAAACAAAAACTTATTGCCGCCATGCTCCAAAAGAATCCCTACCGAATAATTGTTGACATTGTCCCCATAGTCTCCGCTATTTGGCGCAACAATGGTAAACTCCGCATCACCGAGTTTATATACGTCACCCGCCACCGGTTCCGTCACCCGGTAATTTTTCCCGTCCAAAGCCTGTATGACGTCGCGGTAAGATGCCGTATCCGCAGCGTAATTCGGCATAATAATGGTATCAATGTCATATTTCGTGACAATTACGTCCGCCCCGCCGCAATGATCCGAGTGCGGATGTGTGACGATAAGGTAATCCAGGGATTTGACGCCCTGCTTTCTTATGTAATTCTGCACGAGGGTTCCCTTGTCATTTTCCCCTGCATCAATTAACATGGCGGCATCCCCGCATTTCACCAATGCCGCATCCCCCTGCCCCACGTCAATAAAATGCACTTCCAGGCTGTCCGCGCCGTCCAGGGAGCCGGATGCCGCATTTGCTTCCGCCTGCATACCGCCGCATAAGGAAAATACCAGTAAAAACGGCAGTATCAATGAGAAAAACCTTTTCATCCCAAATTCCTCCTTTTGTTTTTCCCATATTATAACATTTTATGCCGGATATGCATATTCTTTCTATACTTTTATCCAATGGTTATGCATATGCGCATAACCGTATTGAAATCTGTCGTCTTTATGAAATTCTTTCTTCTTTCAAAACTTTTTACTTCGATTTTTATTTTCCCATTTTACATTTTACTGATTCCTCTCCTAAAATTTCTTTTACTTCATAATTGTCATTTAACAACCGCACTTCTACTATTTCATAAGAAAAGCCTTCACCGGCATTCCACAATCCAATAATTTCACCATCAAAACTATACAAATAAGCTATATATTTATCTTTCGCTGTAAATGTAAATCTTGAGACTGCAATTCCATATTTCCTTTCCACTATATTTATCCACACTTCTCTGTTACTATCTGCATACATATTTTTCCTTCCTTTGAGACATACTATTTATCCGGAATTACTTGTTTTCTTACTGCGTTTGCAGGTTGCCTAATATTTTCTTATTCTCTGGTTATACTAATTTCATAAACATTTAGGAGGATACAATGAAAGCAGCTGATAAAGACAAGAGCATTCACACTATTCCGGAAGGAACATGGGAAGCGGGCATCATCAATAGCAGAAAACAGGCATCCAAATCTTTTCCCGCTTCTTCAATGCCTAAAAATATTTTCATCATCTTTTCGAGCATATCCAATTTATCGGAAATAACCTGCTTATCCTTCGTACTCAAATCCTTATCTGTTTCATCAAAAAGCAACCCTTTTTCATTCTTAAACAGTCCCCTTAACTTATTTTTAATTCCATGAGAAAATCCAAAAACAGAATATCATCAACTCCAAGTTTGATAAACCGGTCAAATAACGTTAAGAAAATAACTGATTCCCCCTCTTTCCAATAGGCAGACCGCCGCATATGGCGGTCTGCCATAGCGGCGGTTAGCTTTTGTATTATTCTGTTATTCACTTCTGCATCACACTCATATTCCAAATCTGTCAGGAATCCATCTATAGGCTCAATTCCTTTTTCAATCCGTGCAAAGCCCAAATAAAACTGATACTTCCCATAAGTATAAAAAGCATGAACACAAATACCGTGCTATTTGTGTTAACAACTCCGTAAAGTATCAGATTACGCAATACGTTAATCACATGGGTAAACGGATTGACGTTAATTGCAATCTTTAATATGCCGCTGATACCGTCTGACGGGAATAATGCTGTACTAAGGAAGAATACAGGTAATACAATCGCATTCATTACTGTTTCATAAATTACCTCGTTTGGCAGAATTAGACTTATTCCATAAGCAAGCCCCGCCATAAAAAACGCTGTCAGAAACACCAGTATCAAAATCAGAAAAATTCCTGTTATACCAATGGCAAGCCTTACATGAAAAAGCAGACTAACGCACCCCATTATTCCCACTTCAAGGAAAGTGCATAATACCGCTTCAAGAAGCTGTCCTAAAACAATAGAGCTTCGTTTAATAGGTGCAATCAATACCCGATAAAAGCTGCCGTCCGACTTCATCATATAATTCATAATTCCGCTGCTGCTGCAAGTAGAAAAACTAACTAAAACCACTAAGCCGGGAAGAATAAATGCGGTATAGTTTTCTATCCCTGTATTTTTCATAGTCTGCCCGGCAACAGCACTGTAAAGCACAAGCCACAAGATAGGCTGTAAAATTGTAATTACAATGGTAAATGAGTTATGAAAACGCCATTTTACATTTCGGTACAAAATTGTGAATACACTCATATACCTTCCCCCTGTCCGCTTCCACTGTGTTCAGTGCTTGTCAGCCATAAAAAAACATCTTCTAACGCTGGCTGTGCAATCTCTATTCCCTGAAAAGGAATGTGGCGTTCTGCCAAAAACGATATTATATACTCCATATCTGATTGCGCATTAGGTGAATGGATGATGACTGCCGAATTTTGCACAATCATTTTTTCTTGCCGGAAAAAGCCCTTTAGTACCCCTATATATTCTTTTGTGTCCTCAATATTATGGAATTGTACCCGTATCGTGTTTTCCCGAAGTAAAGAGCGTAATTCAGTTGGCGTCCCCTGCTTTACAGCTTTTCCGTCTTTCATAATACAGATGTTATTACTTAAACTATCTGCTTCTTCAAGATAGTGTGTTGTGAGAAAAATAGTAGCTTCAAAATCACTACGGATTTGTTTCATCATTTCCCACATAGAAATACGGGATTGAATATCCATGCCAACAGTTGGCTCGTCCAAAAAGAGAATTTTAGGATTTGACATCATGTTAAGGGCAATATCAAGGCGGCGTTTTACGCCCCCGGAATAAGATGATACGGGATATTTACGATACCGTTCCAATCCAAAATCCGTAATGAGTTTTTCCATTCTCTTTTTGGCTTCTGCTTTCGGGATTTTATATAAGCGGCTTTGGAACAGCATATTTTCTTCTAATGACAAATGGGTGTCGATTGATGTTTGCTGTGCAACACAAGCAATCTGTGAACGTACCCACGCAGCGTCTGTATAAATATTTCTTCCCAGCATAGTTACTTTGCCAGAAGTAGGACGTATATAAGTTGTCAATATGCGGATTAAGGTGGATTTCCCCGCTCCATTCTCCCCTAATAGTGAAAAAATTTCCCCGGCTTTAACTGAAAGAGATAAGCCCGAAAGTGCCTGTACACCATTTTTATACTGCTTTATAATATTTTCTGTTTCAATAGCATACATGAGTCATTCCCCCTTAATCGGGAACTGAATTTCTGTGATATATTTGTCAGGTTTTCCCTTCAGCAGCATTCCGGGGCCTTTTATAAATACCTCCCGGAAGGGCGGTGCCAGCAAAAGTCCGTTATCTGCTGCATACTTATCAATGGCAGCATATGCCAAGGGAAGTGTTTCATAAGAGCCAATATGAGTAACGCATACCGCTTTTATGCGGGGCGTTTCTTTTACTTCAATACCGTTTCCAACAGGGTTTTCTGCGGTGGGTACGCACAATTCCATTTCTCCCTGTTTTGTTTCCGGATTCATGGATAAGTAGCTAAAAAACGGCGCACCATTCACTTTCCCGCGAATTGACTTAAAAACATTGGGAAATACCCTGTTTGCTTCGGTAGCAATGCCTTTATACTTCATGTATGCAACACGAACAGGCGGGGTTTCTCGTATCTCGATTTGATATTGCATAGTTATTTCTCCTTTTCTTTTTTTATTGCTATCCATACTTCGGAATGTCCGTAAATCGGTTTCTCATGGATAATAGGGTACACTTCAATGTCTGGCAGTCCGGCATATTCATAGCCGGAAAATGGAAGCCATTCTGTATAAAACCGCTTGAAAACATCTTGCACATTTTCTTTGAAATTCCCGTCATTTTCAAAGACTACCCATGTTGATGCTGGAATTTCATACTGATACATTCCTGTGGGAGTTTCTTTGCTTGTGACAGCGGCTATATAATAGAAAATGTTGTCCGAGTCATGGTAAACACTTATGCCTAAAATCCCTTTGGGATTTTCATTTGATAACAGACATATATCTGAAAACTGATTTTCGTCAAGAGTGGCTTTCCAAAATTGGGGGACTATTCTCTGATTTTCTTCCAAATCCTCGGTCAAAGATGTACGAATGCCAACAATTCTAATTACTCCTGTTTCTGCAATGTGATAGGACATAGCATTTCCTCCTGTGAGCTTTACGGAAAATCTAATTGGTGGATAAGCATTTAAGGTATTTCCCTTATTTTTAGCAGCAGCCGGTGTTATTCCGTGAACACTTTGAAATGCTCTGTTAAAAGATGTTGGAGAAGTATAGCCATATTTGAGGGCAACGTCTAACACCTTTTTGTCTGTCCGCTGTAATTCAAAAGCAGCCTGTGACATTCTGCGTTTGCGTATGTACTCTGAAAGAGAAACACCAGCCACATAGGAAAACAAACGCTGAAAATAATAGGTTGAACAACACGCAATACGGGCGGCTTCCTCATAAGAGATTTCTTTATCCAGATTATCTTCTATGTACTCTATGGCGTTGCTTAGATTTTTCAACCATTCCATTTTTTACCTCCTGCAAATCAGTCTAAATCAAAAAACAACTATATTCCTCGCTTTTCATGCGCTCTTTTGTAAACTTTACTATATTAAAAATTTTGATACAATCTCCTTTAGCTATTTGTGACGCTAAAACGACTATTTTTCGGAAATGAAAAACATAAAATTCCCAAGGATGAACAATTGAACGTATCGCCAGCCCGTGGAATTATCCCTATACCTATGGTATAATCCAAATAACTACTACGAAATTTGGGGGAAATGATTATGGAATTTACAAATCTGCTTGATGCGAAAAATCGCCATGAACTGAGGGAATGGATCATAAATAACCATAATAAGGAAAAGGAATGCTGAGTAATCGTAAAGCGTGGCAGCCCGGTTGACGATGGCACTTTCTGGTACATAGATTCTGTTGAGGATGCCATGTGCTTCGGCTGGATAGACAGCACCACAAAAAAGATGGATCACGGCGTGACTGCCCACAGGCTTGCTCCCCGGAGAAAAGGAAGTTTATGGTCTGAGTTAAATAAGGAACGCTGCCGGAGGATGGAACGCCTGGGACTGATGACCGATGCCGGGAGAGCCATACTTCCCGATATGTCACCAAAAGGATTTGTCATTGACGGATATCGAAAAAGCCTTAAAAGCAGATTCGGATGTATGGAGTAATTTTCAGAAATTCCCTCCCCTGTACCAGCGGGTGCGGATTGACACCATACAGATAAAAGAAACAGCCGGCACTGTGTTGATGAGCCTGGACAATTGTGGCATCCAGTGAAAGCTCATAAAGTTCGGCCTCAAGGCTGAGCACCCGGAAGATATTATCGAGGATTCCGTCATCAATCCACTTGCGGAAGCGGCTGTATACCGAATTCCAGGGGCCGTAACGCTCCGGCAGGTCACGCCAGGGAGCACCACTGCGTGCAATCCAGACCATCCCGTTAAGCATGGTACGGTTATCCTTTGGAGGACGTCCGGGTTTTCCAGTCTTTTCTGGAGGGAGTAAGGCAGCAATCTGTTCCCATTCCTGATCCGTCAGTTCGTAGCGTCTTAACATAATATCAGCCCCTTTTTCTTTATTTTATCATAAAAAAGGGGCTGTGAACAAACGTTTTGTATACTTTTTAATTTTCAAACACGCTCTAGTGAAAGAAGTAACAAAAATTTATTTAAAGTTATATGTATCTTATCAACATCAAAAAAAAATGAATAACAATGATGCAATGGTTGATATACCACTTAAAATTGCCAACAGACCCATTATACAATCACATCCTTACTATTTATTATTCCACTTTTTACAGCAACCAAAGGACCTAAGTATTTCGTATATATCCCAAATACAAATTAATTATAGTTCATTGTCTCATAATTCACCACTTTACAACTTATGCCAACCGCTACATTAATGCCAAAGCAGCTGTTTCTGTACCTTTGTAAAGACACTTGATTTTATGCCCGTTTCGACATTTTGCAGGAAAGT
>CAJUMD010000088.1 GCA_910587275.1 uncultured Kineothrix sp. | reverse complement strand
AATGGCAGTGCCTGCTTGTAGCATTATGTATCCTGGTCAGCACCGTTGCAAATATTGGTGGCACACTGTTCATGAGGAACTTGATTGATGATTATATTTTACCTTTTGTGAACCAGGTGCAGCCTGACCTGACCCCTCTTTTACGGGCGTTGTTTGTGATGGCGGCAGTTTATTATATTGGTGTGTTCTGCACATGGGCCTATAACTTCATCATGATTTATGTGTCCCAGGGAATGTTGAAGACAGTGAGGGATGATTTGTTCCGCCATATGGAACGGTTGCCGATCCGTTATTTTGATACAAAATCCCACGGGGATATCATGAGTATCTACACCAATAACACAGACACACTGCGCCAGGTGGTCAGCCAAAGCATACCGCAGATGCTGTCCGCAGTGATTACGATTGTGGGTGTGTTCTTTTCCATGCTGGTCTTAAGCCGGCCGCTCACACTGATTACGGTGGTGATGGTCATCTGTATGGTATTTGCAACGAAAACCATATCCTCAAAAAGCAGATATTATTTTGTGAAACAGCAGACAGATGTGGGCAATCTGAACGGCTACATAGAGGAAATGATGGAAGGACAGAAAGTGGTGAAGGTGTTCTGCCATGAAGATGCCTGTATACAGGATTTTAGGTGTTTGAATGGAAAGCTGCGTGACAGTGCGAACAATGCCAACCGTTATGCCAGCATCCTTATGCCGGTGCTTGGCAATCTGGGATATGTCAGCTATGCGGTAATTGCAATGGTGGGGGCGTGCCTGTCTATCTTCGGCGGGCATATGACACTGGGGACGCTGGCATCCTTCCTGCAGTTTTCACGTTCTTTCAACCAACCGATTTCACAGCTTTCACAGCAGTTAAATTCTATCATTATGGCGATTGCGGGGGCAGAGAGGATTTTTGGACTATTGGATGAAGAACCGGAAAAGGACAGCGGATATGTGAAGCTGGTGAATGCACGCTATGATGAAAAGGGAAATCTGACCGAGGTTCCGGACAGGACCGGTGTGTGGGCGTGGAAGCATTATCATAAGGCAGATAATACGACTACCTATCAGCCGATGCAGGGGGATGTGGTATTTGATCATGTGGATTTTGGATACACCGATGGAAAAACAGTTCTGCACGATATTGAGATTTTTGCAAGACCGGGGCAGAAAGTGGCTTTTGTAGGGGCAACAGGTGCAGGAAAGACGACCATAACCAATCTGCTGAACCGGTTTTATGACATTCAGGATGGAAAAATCCGGTACGATGGGATTAACATTAATAAAATCAGGAAGGAAGACTTGCGGCATTCTCTTGGGATTGTTTTACAGGATACGCATTTATTCACAGGAACGGTGATGGATAATATCCGGTATGGAAAGCTGGATGCTACGGAGGAAGATGTGATACAAGCCGCAAAGCTGGCAAATGCCCATGAATTTATTATGAAACTTTCAGATGGGTATCAGACTGTTCTGAAAAGCAGCGGCAGCAGTCTTTCCCAGGGGCAGAGACAGCTCCTGGCAATCGCAAGGGTAGCTGTGGCGGACCCTCCGGTGTTGGTTTTAGATGAAGCGACTTCAAGCATTGATACCCGGACAGAGAAAATCGTGCAGGACGGTATGGACCGGCTCATGAAAGGCAGGACAGTATTTGTGATTGCCCACAGGCTTTCCACGATCAAAAATTCAGATGTGATCATGGTACTGGATCATGGAAGGATTGTGGAACGGGGAAACCATGAGGGTCTGCTGGCAAAGAAAGGAATGTATTATCAGCTTTATACCGGGAAACTGGAGCAGGAATAAATTCTGCCAGCCGGCTTTCGTTGTCTGGTACGGAGGACGAATTGGCGGATGCAATGATTGAACCATGTCTTAGAGGGGGGTGCCATTAACTTTCACTTTTGACGGTCTCCATACATTTTATGAGAGGTAGCAAGTACACGATACGAAAAATAAGTAACTTCCACTAGCCTGAAAAAGGTAACAGTTCAGCCTGAACTGTTACTGAAAAAGTGGTCCGTGCAAGTTTCACCTTGACATAAACCGAAAACAAGAGCAAAATACATTAAGAGCGGAGTAGTATTGTGGAAAGGAGTAGTTGGCAATGACAAAAATTGATATTGTATCCGGGTTTCTTGGGGCCGGCAAGACGACGCTGATCAAAAAGCTGTTAAAAGAGGCGCTGGCAGGTACAAAAGTAGTATTAATAGAAAACGAATTTGGGGAAATCGGCATAGACGGTGGGTTTCTGAAAGAGGCAGGAATCGGTGAATCAGGAATTGAAGTGAAGGAAATGAACTCCGGCTGTATCTGCTGTTCCTTAGTGGGGGACTTTGGGGCATCTTTAAAAGAAGTGCTGGATACGTATGAACCGGAACGGATTTTAATTGAACCTTCCGGTGTCGGGAAACTTTCCGATGTCATGAAGGCAGTGCAGGATGTGGTGACGGAAGCGGAAGTTGGGCTGAACAGCGCCGTGGTGGTGGTGGATGCGTTGAAATGCAAGATGTATCTGAAGAATTTCGGCGAGTTTTTCATTAACCAGATAGAACATGCCGGGACGATTATTTTAAGCCGTACCGGTAAAATCAGCGAAGAAAAACTGGCGGTCTGTGTGGAGATGCTCCGTGGGCATAATGCGAAGGCGAAAATCATCACCACGCCCTGGGAGCAGTTGGAGGGCAGGGATATATTGGAAACCATCGAAGGCGCGAAGGATTTGGAGGCGGAGCTGATGGCGGAAGTTATGGCACATGTCCATGAGCACCACCATGACGGAGAGGAATGTCATCATGAGCACCACCATGACGGAGAGGAATGTCATCATGAGCACCACCATGACGTGGAGGAATGCCATCATGAACACCATCATGACCATGGACCGGAATGTACCTGTGGTTGTCATGACCATCACCATCATGCGGACGAGGTATTCACCAGTTGGGGGATGGAGACTCCGGCGGTTTATGCGCGGGAGGATGTGGAAGCCATATTAAGCGCATTGGAAGACGAAAGCCGGTACGGTCTTGTGCTGCGGGCAAAGGGAATGGTTCCGGCAGGGGACGGTTCCTGGATATACTTTGACTATGTTCCTGGGGAAAGCGATGTGCGGGAAGGCAGGCCGGAATATACCGGGAAATTCTGCGTCATCGGCTCCAAATTGAACGGGGAAAATCTGGAGAAACTGTTTTTACGGAAATAGTTTTTCAAAAGACGGGTTTTAAGAAACAGAAAATGGGAGAGAAGTCATGAAACCGGTATATGTCATTAACGGATTTTTGGAAAGCGGTAAGACAGAGTTCATTACCTATACGCTTGGGCAGTCTTATTTTCAGGTAAAGGGGAAGACACTGCTTATCCTCTGCGAAGAAGGGGAAACGGAATATGAGGATTTTTTACTGAAAAAAAGTAAAACGGTGGTGGAGTATGTGGAGGAGGAAGAAGATTTTACCCCCGACCATCTCATTGCGCTGGAAAAAAAGTACAAGCCGGAGCGGATTATCATTGAATATAACGGAATGTGGAATTTCAAGAATATGAAGCTGCCATGGCACTGGTCTATCGAGCAGCAGATTACTACCATTGATGCGTCCACATTTCCGATGTACTTTAATAATATGAAATCCCTGCTGGCGGAAATGGTGCGTGGTTCGGAACTGATTATTTTCAACCGCTGTGACGGTGTGGAGGATTTGAGCGTTTACCGGCGCAACATTAAGGCAATTAACCAAAAGGCGGAAATCGTGTTTGAGGATTCCAACGGGGAAATCGATGAAATCTTTGAAGAAGACCTTCCGTATTCGCTCTCGGATGACCCGATTGTGCTGGACGATAACGGCTATGGGATATGGTATTTGGATTCGCTGGACCATTTGGAGCGCTACGAGGGGAAGAACGTGCAGTTTACGGCAATGGTGTTGAAACCGGAGCAATTCCCGGAAGGCTATTTCGTGCCGGGAAGGATGGCGATGACCTGCTGCGCCGAGGATATGGCATTTTTGGGGTTTGCCTGCCGGTACGGGGAGACGGGGCAGCTTAGGAATAAACAGTGGGTGAAAGTGACGGCAATCGTGCGGAAGGAGTATTTTGCGGACTACCAGGCGGAAGGGCCCGTGCTGGAAGCGGTCAGCGTGGAGAAGACGAAGGCACCCAAAGAAGAAATCATTAGTTTTGTATAAACATGCCTTAAGGAGGCTGTGGGAATGGAATCGGAATATGGCGGCAGAGAACGGAAAGGAATTACAACAGTTAAAAAATAGGATTTTGGAGCTGGCGCGCAAATCCTATGAACACAACATTTATACGTATACCGGTTTCCTTGGCATGGCGGAGCAGGATGTTTTTTACGCTATGCTGCCGGAGCTTGGGGGAGCGGCTTATGGGCTGTACGGCGGCAGGCAGGACTGTGAACGGCAGATGCTGCGGTTTGGCAGTGAAGATGTTTTGGGTTATGGGGAGGATTTCCCCATCGTCTGCCTGTCGGTCCGGCCTTTGGTGGAAAAATTTGCGGATGACGTGACCCACCGGGATTTCCTGGGGGCAGTGATGAACCTTGGCATCGACCGGAGTACCGTGGGGGATATCCTGTTGGAAGGAAAATCCGCCTATCTTTTCTGCACGGATAAGATTGCCCCGTATCTGACGGAGCATTTGGAGCGGGTGAAGCATACCAAAGTAATCTGCAAAGAGGCGGATGCCGTGGAGGAGATTCCGGTGAAGGAGCCGGAGGAAATGCGGTTTACGGTGGCATCGGAACGGGCGGACGGGATTATCGCGAAAGTGTACCGCCTGTCCAGGAACCAAAGTTTGGCACTTTTCAGGGAACGGAAGATTTACGTGAACGGCAGACTGAACGAGAACAACAGTTATTCCATGAAAGACGGGGACATGGTTTCCGTGCGCGGGTACGGCAGGTTTGTCTACCATGGACCGGACCATGAGACAAAAAAGGGAAAATGGAGCGTGTCGGCGGGAGTGTACCGGTAGGAGGAAGGCGATGTATCCGTATACGATAGCACAATGGCTTTTTTTCTTTTATTTTTATTGTTTTTTCGGTTGGTGTTTTGAATCCGCATACGTGTCTTTAAAGAACAGGCATCCGGTAAACAGGGGCTTCATGCGCGGTCCTTTCCTGCCGCTGTATGGGAGCGGTGCAGTCATGATGCTGGTGGTATCCATGCCTTTCCAGTCCAATTTGGTATTGACCTATATCGCCGGATGCATCGGGGCGACGGCACTGGAGTATGTGACCGGGGTGACGATGGAGGCATTGTTTAAGGTTAGGTATTGGGATTATTCCAACCAAAAGTTTAACTTCCAGGGACAGATTTGTCTGTCTTCCACACTTGCATGGGGAGGGCTGACCATACTGATGACGCGGGTGGTACATAAGCCCGTGGAGCAGCTTGTTTTGGGGATTCCCACGGGAATCCTGACGGCGGCGGTGTCCCTGTTTACGGTCTGCCTTGTGGCGGACTTCACGTTATCGTTCCAGGCAGCCATCGATTTGCGCGATATCCTTATAAAAATGGAAGCGGCACGGGAAGAACTGGAACGGATGCAGAAGCGTTTGGATGTTATCATTGCGCTGTCAAATGAAGAACGCGAAGTACGTAAGCGTGAGCGCAGCGGGAGAATGGACGAGCTTGCGGCGGACATTGAGGAACGGCTGCTGCATATGAAGGAGAAAATTGCAAACAGCGTATCCGCATACCCGGAGGGCATAAAGGAAGAAATTGCGGAATTGCGCATAAAATACCGGTTGAGTGCGGAAAACAGGAAGCAGCTAACCCATTTTAAGGATTTCTACAAACGCCAGATGCTGAAAGGAAACCCGATGATGGTATCCAAAAGGTTTGGCGACATGCTGCGGGAGCTGCAGGAAAATCTGGATGGGAGAAAAGAACCGTATAAAAAGGACGGGAAAGATGAAAACGAAAACGCAGGGTAGGTTATCCTACCCTACGTTCCCTTTGCCTGTGCTTTGGCATGTATACGTAAAGATTATTTTCCACAAGTTCCAGTTTCCGTTTATGGCGGCGGAACAGCGCCGAAAATTTGTTATAGAACCAAAAGGAGTAAATGAGAAGGTCATTGGCTTTTCCGATTTTCTGCTTCGTGGTGTGCAGGTATTGTCTGCCGTCCGCGGTAATGGAAACATCGGAGCGGATGGCATGAATCAAATCCGTTTCGTTTTTGATGTCGGCATCAATCAGCGTATATCCGAAGCCCGCACAGTTTTCCCTGTGGGAATCGCTTCCGCCGGTACCGGGCTTATCAAAACGTTTGGCAAGTTCCAAAGCTGCCCGGTTGGATTCCGGTGATTCGCAGGCATTGTAAGTTTCGATAAAATCAAAACGGGATACCAGCGTCCTTGATTTTTTTCCCTGTTTGGTATTCATCAGGCTTAAGTATTTTTCCCCGCAGGGGTGGGCAGGCCCCAATATCCCGCCAAAATGATGTACAATATCGATTAACAGGCTGACAGGCAGTCCGCGCAGCTCCAAAAGGGGAAGTTTTACCCCCGTGGGCATGACAACGATGATGTGTCCCGCATCAATGGTATCGTATTCGATTCCTTTCAGGACCACAAAATCCTCAAATTCTCTGCCTCTTATGTTTTTCTCATAATACCGGTATGCCTTATAAGAGTTATGGTCCGTAATGAGCATTCCCTGATATCCTTTGTCCCGCAGCGTGCGGATGGTATCCGCAAGCGAGATTTTCCCGTCCAAAGACCCTTCTTTTGTATGGCAGTGCATATCTAATTTCAATCTATTTATACCTCTTTTCCGCCGGTTGACCGGTTTCTTCTTTGCCTGGTTTTGGCTGGTTCCGAAAGACAGCAGAACCAACCAAATATTATTTTACCCTATTTCGGAAAAATGTAAATAGCTTTTCCGCAAAAAAACGGTTACATTTATTTCCAGGGATAACGCTGGAGCCGTTCGTTATACTTTTCCTCACAGTATTTGCAGCGGTAGATTTCCTTCTTTTCGTCCGAAAGGACAAATACATGGGGTAGTTCCTGTTCGATGGAGGTAATGCACCGGGGATTTTTGCACCGGATGATATTCCGTATTTCTTTGGGAAGCACCAAGTCTTTTTTATCCACGATTTCCCCGTCCTTAATGACATTGACGGTGATGTTGTGGTCAATAAACGCAAGGACGTCCAAATCCAGGGTGTTGATGTCGCATTCCACTTTCAGGATGTCTTTCTTTCCCATTTTGTTGCTGCGGGCATTTTTGATGATTGCCACGGTGCAGTCCAGTTTGTCCAACTGCAAATGGTGGTAGATGGAAAGGCTTTTGCCTGCGGCAATATGGTCGAGGACGAAGCCTTCTTCGATTTTTCCTACATTCAGCATGATGACTTATTCTCCTTTCTTCTGCCGTGCTATATTTTGGTCTTGATGCCCAGTAACGTCAGGATCAGTGCCATCCGGACGTAAACACCGTACTGCACCTGTTTAAAATAGGCGGCGCGGGGATCGTCATCCACTTCCACGGAGATTTCGTTCACGCGGGGAAGCGGATGAAGAATCAGCATGTCCTGTTTGGCAAGTTTCATTTTCTCCTTATTCAGGATATAAAAATCTTTCAGGCGGACGTAATCTTCCTCATTGAAGAACCGTTCCCGCTGCACCCTTGTCATGTAAAGAAAATCCAGCCGGGGCATGATTTCTTCCAAACGGATGACTTCCTCATAGGGGATGTGTTTTTCCTTTAACATGTCGGTAATGTAATCGGGAACTTTAAGTTCTTCCGGTGAAATGAAGATAAACCGGATGCCGGGGTAGCGTATCAACGCATGAATCAGGGAATGGACGGTTCTGCCGAATTTTAAGTCGCCGCATAAGCCGATGGTAAAATCGCGGAGGTTCCCCTTCAGGGAACGGATGGTCAGAAGGTCGGTCAGTGTCTGCGTCGGATGCTGGTGCCCGCCGTCCCCGGCATTGATGACGGGAATGGAGGATTTGCTTGCCGCCACCATGGGGGCGCCTTCTTTCGGATGGCGCATGGCGCAGATATCGGCAAAGCAGGAAATCACCCGTATGGTGTCGGATACGCTTTCGCCCTTGGAAGCGGAGGACGATCCGGCATCGGAAAAGCCGATGACGCTGCCTCCTAAACTAAGCATGGCGGATTCAAAACTCAGCCTTGTCCGTGTGCTCGGCTCGTAAAAGCAGGTGGCAAGTTTCTTCCCGTCGCAGACATGGGCATATTTGGACATGTTGTTTTCAATGTCGTTTGCCAGGTCAAAGAGGTTGTCCAGTTCTTCGACGGTAAAATCTAAAGGACTCATTAAGTGTCGCATGGTTGTTTTCCTTCCTTTATTTTTTCAAATGATTTTTAATAAAATATGCCAAACAAAATCGAAGGAAATAAATTCCCTTCGATTTTTATGGGATAACCGGCATCCGCCGGTATCTGTTACATGTAGGTTAATAAATCGTCTACCGTTTTGCGCTTTAATGCTGCGGGTTCTTCATCGGGATATCCGATGGGAATCAGCGCCACGACTTCACGGTCGTCGGGAACGCCAAGGATTTCTGCCGCTTTCCTGTCGTCAAAAATTCCTTCGATGACACTGCCGATGCCGCGTTCGTAAGCAGCAAGACAAAATGTCTGGGATGCGATACCCGCGTCAAACATCTGCCAGGAATCACCCCTATGGGTGGAATAGGAACCGTCGCGTTCAAAACCGCACCTGTTTTTGATGACGGTGACAACAATCAGCATGGGCGCACCCTTAATGATTTCGCCGTTTTTTGGGTAATCGGACGTGCATTCGCCGGCAATACGGTCTTTGGTTTCCCCTTCTGCGGCGATATAGCGGACAATCTGTGTATGTTTCCAGCTCGGAACATGGGAAACCGTTTCCACAATCTCTGCAAGCACGGCATGGTCGATGGGCTGGTCCTTGAATTTACGGATGCTTCTGCGTCCGGTGATACATTCTTTTGCGGTCATTCGTTACCTCCTTTATGTCCTTACACTTCCGTGTAGCGGCGGCTGCCTGCCTGTCAGGCATGTCTGTCCTTATATGATATCATAACGGGAATGTGGTTTCAATGTGGTAGATAAGAAAATTTTGTGAATTTTGGGAGGACGCGGAAAACCATGCAATAGATACTTGTATCCTGAAGGGGAATTGTATAAAATAGTAATGGTACGGAAAGAACCGGACGGCAGCGGGTAAGGGACGCCGGACGGTTTTGCATAAAGGTAAGCGGCTGCTGCCCGGAAAATAAGGAGGAAACGGAAAATGGAATATATCGAAAGGAAAAGGCTGCTGTTGTTTGGTCTTCCATGGACTTTTACGAAATATACGGTATTGGAGGACGATGTGGTAATCAACAGCGGTTTTTTGAAGACTTGTGAAAATGACTGTTATATGTATAAAATCCAGGATGTGGAGCTGCAGGCTTCGCTGTTGGAAAGAATCTTCGGTCTGGGTACGGTGGTATGCTACACGGGGGATACGACCCATCCGAAACTGGAGCTGGTACACATCCGGCGGGCAAAGGAAATCAAGGATTATATTCTAAGGGCTTCGGAGGAAGCCAGAAGGAAAAGGCGGACGCTTAACACGCTGGACATCGGTACGGACATTGAATGACCGGGGGCGGTTCACCGGCAGGCTTCATCGGTTTCCCGTATCAGCCGTTCAAACAGCAGACCGGTAAAAAGCCAGCAGGGAAGGTAGTCCAGCCGTATGATTTTCTTTATGTTCCAACGGGAATGTCCGTAGTCCCACGGACAGAGGTCACGGCGGCTTAAGAGCGTTCCGGTGACGTATTCGCCGAGAAAAATCAGGGCGGCGTATACCGTTCCCCGGATTAGGAAGTGTTTTTTTTCTACCAAACGGCATACGGGGGCAAGGAATGCCGCCATGCCGTATATGGGGAACATCCAAATGGAGGTATTTCCCGTTAATTTAAATTCCCTGCGCCGGAAGGAATCCAGCGCGGTAAACGTAATTTCAAGGCACCAGCCGAGGATGCCGCAGTGGATAAAGTTATGGATTATCTTTTTCATGTTTTCAGTTTTGCCGGTTTGGGATGGGATTATTCCTTGGTGGGGCGATACTTTTAGCTTTTTTTTGACAGGGGTTTATAGTATACTATACGGATAAGGAAAGTGAGGAGGAGCAAAAAGATGCCGAAACATATTCGTGCGGTGCATATTGATTCTTTCCGGGGAATCAGGAACCTGCATTTGGAGGAATTGGCGCCGGTTAATATTATAACCGGTGATAATAATAGCGGGAAAACCAGTGTTTTGGAAGTGATGGAGAGTTTGGATAATCCTGGCAGTTTCCGTATGTGGAGAAGTCTAATCCGTAAGGAAAGATTTGCCCCGGTGAATATGGGAATGACTCCGTTCGAAGGTCTGTCGGGTCTGTTCCCTGTGAATGGGGAGGGAATGCGGATAAGTTATAAAGTGGATTTTTCGGATGGTACGTCAAACGGATTGGAAGTCGATGGCAGTACAGTGGAAGAAAGTCTGCCGGTAAAGGAAATGGAAAAATTGGCAGTTATGGTTTTTCATGCGGGAGATGAAGAAAACGACGAGGAAAACGGTGAAAAAGAAGAAAACGTGATAGATGTGGAAAAATTACGGTTTTCGGTTTTTTTGGATGAGGAATTGATTTTGGATAGCGGGTGTTATGATGTGCAAACGCGATTCCGTCTCGAAAGAAATATAAATCATCATTTAGCGGATGTGAATTATATTTCCCCGGTGCGCCATGCGGAAGGGACTGTTTTTTTGAACAGTGTTTTGGACAACCCGGAATTGTATGAGCAGATGATACAGGTTCTTAGGGAATTTGATCCGGGTATCATTAGTATTAATGTGGATAATGCGAATGAAAAATACCGGCGTGGCAATATATACAAGATACTTTCCAAGGAACATAAAAGGGCACTGCCGTTAAACGTATATGGCGATGGAATGAAAAAAGCCATTTTGCTGATGAGTGCAGTGATTCGGACCCAGGGGGGAATTTTATTGTTGGATGAATTTGAAACGGCAATTCATACGACTGCAATGGAAAAAGTGTTCCGTTGGATACTGGAAACCTGTATAAAGCTGGATGTGCAGTTGTTTCTTACTACGCACAGTGAAGAAGCCATCGATAAGATTCTGAAATGCAGTCCCGTTTTACAGGATAAAATGAAAGTCTTTACGTTGTATAAAAAAGAAGACGGTACGGTGGCGCGGGTATTGGATGCTCGGAAAGCAATTGAGATCAAAGATGAAATGGGGATAGAATTACGGTAATGAACAGCGTATTATTATGTGAAGGATCAACGGATTTTGCATTGTTGCAATATTTTATGCGGAAGGTATACGGTTGGGAGGATAAGGAGCGGGGACCGGGATTCCTGCGTCCGTCAAGGGTATTGGGGAAGGATGGGAACAAGCTGGTGATTGGGGGAACGGGCGGCAGCAGTCAAATCCTTTCCAAGCTGGAAAAAATTGTGGATAATAATTTTCATTCAGCGTATGATACGGAATATTACCATAAAATAGCAATCGTGACAGACCGCGATGAGGAAGGAACGGAAAAAGGTTTGGTACAGGGGATTCAAACGGTGTTTGCGAGTTATGGCGTCCATATGGAGGATGTCAGGTAGATGCGGAAAAACGGTATTTAAAATCCCGCAGATATATTACCAAGGCAAAATTTGACGTATATTTTTCTATCCGGACGCCGGCAGCTTTTTTTGTGGAACGGCAGAACATATTGAAAGATGTCGCATGGGACGGATATATGGAGATTCAGGACAGCTTCCGAGAATTGGAAAAGTTATAATTTTTATGCAGGGAAGATGCCGGTTACAGATCACCCAATGGCCTGTAACCGGCATCTTCCCTGTTCAATGACAGCATCTTATTTTTTGCTGTTTTGGAGCGCAGCCTGCGCCGCAGCATCGAAATTAGTCACATATACGGAACCGGTGGTAGGTGTCATGTACATCGGCGTATCGGAGTCGAAGGAGGTAAAATACACATAAGAGGAAGTAATGTTGATATTTTTATAAATCCCGCTTTTTACGGTTTCCACATTGCTTCCGTCCGTACGCATCCGTTTGAGCGCCGGGTCGGTCTTGGAATTTGTCTGGTAATAAATGTAATCCCCGTATATATTAAAGAAATCAATCCTTTCATTGGTCAGGACTTCCACCACGTTATCCGCCGGGGAATAACGGCACAGGCGGTAGTTTTCGGGTACGTCCATGAAGTAGAAATAACCGTTTTGGTAAACCGGGTTGTATACATTTCCTTCCCATACGGTGGAAACGGAGTCGTTTGCGGTATCCAGGGCATAGAGGTAATGGTTATCCTGCGTACCGTTGAAATAAATGATGCCGTCTTCACAGGAAGCGGGATTGACAAGGTAATCCAGTACGCGCTGGTCTTCCGATTTGTCGATTTTAATTTTGAACAGTTCCGTACCGTTGGTATTGTGGTTGTCAAAATTCTGGTAATACAGGTAGTTCCCGCAAAGCTGCAGGGTGATGGCGTTGCCGCGTTTCAGGCATTTGGTATTCTTGCCGCTCAGTTCACAGCGGTAAATTCCGTAAGTACGCTGTGCAAATCCCAAACCCTGGCCGGAATCATGGCTGTCCAAAAAGTAGTACAGGTAGTGGTCGTCCGCGTTGATGGAAGTCACTTTTGAAGTGGAGAGTTTCTTCATGTCGGTTCCCTGCGGCGTCATGGAATAAAGACATCCGTTGTCATACAGGTTGGAAAAATAAACGACACCGTTGCGTTCGCAGAACAGTCCGTTGTTGTTCAGGTTTCCGGCCGTGTTGCCCGTTATGTAGCCCTCGTTCATTTTGATTCGGCGGGTAAACATGACAATCAGGAATGCCGAAATGATTCCTATGATAAGGAGGGCGGAAAGAATAATCGTGCGTGTTTTTTTACTCATGGTAAAGTCCTTTCTTGGGATACCGGTACGGAATATGGTGCGGAACCCGGATTCCGCGTCCGTAAAGTCCGGCAGTAACGTTTGTCCCTGTATGATAACATAATGTATTTGTACCGGATATGTTGACTTATATTTATTATACTGCTTGTGGTTTTGGAAATCAACGCCGGAATGGGAATTTCACGGAAATCGGAAGGAGTTCACTGCAGGACTGCCGCAGCTTTGTAATGAACTCCTTTTCCCGCGTCCGCCCATGCCGGAATCTACGGTATGGAATCCAGGATGCCGTCCGCAATGGCCTGTGCGAGTTCGTCGAAGCGGCTGTCAAAGATGGCGTTGTCGCTGTCATTGTTAATGAATCCGGCTTCCACCAGTACGGCGGGCATCTGCGTCCGGTTTAAGACCACCAGGTTCGTCCGTTCGCTGACGCCGTGGTTGACGAAACCGAGCGCCTGGAGGTTTTCGTTAATGTTTTCCGCCATTTTTGCAGCCGCTCCGGAGCGGTTATAGACAATGGATTCGATTCCGGTGTATTGGTTTGGGTATACACTGGAATTGCGGTGGATGGATATGAAATAATCGCCGCCTGCTTCATTGGCTTTTTCGGCTTTACGCGCGGGACTGTCGTAACTATCGTCCGTGCGGGTATAAACCACGTTCATGCCCGCATTTTCCAAAAGCCTTCCTACCGCAAGGGTAAGGCGCAGTGCGTCGTCTTTTTCCTGTCTGCCGTTGTAAGTGGCGCCTGGGTTTGCGCCGCCGTGTCCGGCATCCAGTACGATGGTATATGGCATAAGTATCACCTTCCGTTTTCCTGTTTGATGGTATGGTTTTATAGTATGAAACAAAAGAAAAAAGGTGCATTATTCCTTTCAAAACCATACAAGACGGGATAAGCGGGAATTTGTGAAAACGGGCGCAAAAAACAGGAAACGCCCAAAAGCAGGATGGTTTTATCCTTTCTTCCGTGTTAGGAAAATTCCAATGATCGCACCAATAAGGAGAATCGGCGCTGCTCTGACAAACAGCCATTCAAATGAGTGAAATGCCACTCCAAGAACAGCGGTTTCGGGGGCGCTATAATTCCACCCCAAGTAAGAACTTTCCAATTCCGATAAAATTGCAAAAACTAATGCTATGATTGCACATAAAGAAATAAGCGACCAATGAATAATTTTTCTTCTTGTGGTTTTTCTTTGTGCCAGTTGCAAGTTTATCACCTCCAATTTTTCGGAAATGGCTTTTAAAGTATCAGCCTCCGTTTGGATAACAGTTTCTCCCAACAGCGTGCTTACAGGTGTTTCAAGCGCTTCCGATAAG
>CAJUMD010000087.1 GCA_910587275.1 uncultured Kineothrix sp. | reverse complement strand
ATGTATACCGAAATGATTTTCCCACAGAAAAACGTCCGTTTCATTGCAATCAATGCCTGCGGAAATGTGCCCGGCATCAAGAATGGCCTCAACCGCAGCCTGCCGTTCTTCGATAAGGTCCAAATAGGTGGATGAAACAGAAACCTGTAATTTTTTACGAATATGAGTCCAGTCCCCTTTCCGTTCTGTAATGTAATTATAGCAGATTTTTTTGCGGAAAACGGTAAAATGGACGTGCCGGCCACAAGCAGACTTCCGCGACACAAAAAAACGCTTATTGACAGTGCAGCGGGGAAATGTTAAGATATCATACGTGGTATATTCGGGCGGTTATGATGGAATTGGCAGACATGTAAGATTTAGGTTCTTATTCCTTTGGAGTGTGGGTTCAAGTCCCACTAACCGCAGCATTTAAGGACGGTTATCCTGATACAATGGGTATCGGGATAACCGTATCTGCGTCCTGCAAACAGAGTTATCCGTGAATCCATAGCTTGTTATGCATACGTTCACAATGTAAATCTAAAAAACAGATTCCTGGCTCTATTTTTTTGCCCTGAAATGTAAACTTTCTGTGAATATGATTAAAAAATCCTTTACCAAACGTCACTGGTAAGACGGCTAAATTCCGTATTTGACTGGAAAACCCTTATTGCTCCAAAACCGCTATGAAAAACACTTAAACGAGCCAGGCAGCCGCACTCGTGCGGATATTTGGCGACTGCCGCGAGGTTGGTGACTATGGCAAAAAGTATATATGTGATTGATAATATTAGTCTGTTCAAAGGTGGAAAAAACCGACTTATGGACTGCTATATTGGATATTAGCAGGTGCGGTACTGTCAGCACAAGCGGCTGCAACCGTTCTTTTTTAGATATTTTTTATGGGAAAAATACAATTATGTTCATTTTGGGTATGAACCGCATATACCGCGAGTGGGAAACGAGAGGATTTAGGGCTTGTTGTCTGTATGGAAATCATGCCGTGAGCCGGAAAGTGCCTTGATTGAGCGGGAAATGGAGGAAAATTTATGAGATGTAATCAGGTAACAATCAGTATTGAACGGTTTGGGGAATATGTGCCGGAGGACTATCCGGCAGATGTGCAGAGAATCAGCGTTTACTGTGACGATTTTAAATCGATTTACGCGGCTTTGTCGAAAGCCTATGCAATGGCAGTGAATGAACTGGGCGAATATGAAACCATCGGAGTTTGCGCCGATGTGTCCACGAATGAGTTCGCGGAGGAGAATGGCCGGAAATGGAACAGGGCAATTCCTCTTTATAGACGTAAGTATGAGGAGGATAGAGCGTTCGAGTACTGTGAAAAAAGTCTGTCATTATACAGGGATTATGTTTGGGTGTATGAACACAGCAATGAGATATTGGAGGCATTAAAAGAATGTGGGGACTCGGGAAACTTTGCGTCTATATTAAAAGACCGGTTCGGACTGAGCAACCTCCAGGTGAGAAAGTTGTCCCAAATACGGTTGGATATGCTTACAAAGGAAAGATATGAGGAAACAAAAGCGGAAATTGAAAAGCTGGAAAAGCAGTATGAAGAAATGTCCGCGTTGCACAAGACAGAGAGCGGAGGAAATGAAGTTGACAAAGGAACAGTTTAGGGAACTGGAAACATTTGATTTTGTGGAAGATACGATAGGGGATAAGGAGACTCCATACCCTAAAGATACATATGAAAAGTGGGTGCTGTATAAGGCCGGTGGACTATTGACGAAAGATGGAAAAACAGGGGAAATAAGATTATTAGGAAATGTTTCGGAAAAATTTGTAGAAATCAGAAAATATTTTGTTGGAGAAGAACACGATACAGAAAAAAATATTATTATGAAATTACATGATCCTGACGGTAATATAAAAGGGGGAAAGATACTGGGAGGATCTTGGTTATTACAAGATATTTATAAAAAATTGTGGCCGGAACTTACGGCACGGGAGTTTATGAAACATCTTTTGAATGATAATAAAAATATATGGATTTGTTCCGATACCATGACATCGGCGCAACAGAGAATGAATGATTTTCTCAAGGTTAGTGCGTATGGTGATTTTGAGAATATCAGGACACGGATTGAGGAAAAACAGCAGTATTCACTGAGACTTTGTATTGAATTGTATCTCAAAGATAAAAATGAATTTAAGGAAAAGTTGGGCAGTATGGAAAATTTTCTGAACCATTGGCATATGCTTGGAAATTATATCCCTGTGCCAAGGGATTTCAATAGTGCAAGAAGTGGTCCATATGCGGTACATGATTACTGGGATTTAACGCTTTTGAAAATACAGGAGTATTATAAAAAGCGTGATAACGAAGATGAGGTATGGAAAATACTCAGCGAAGAACTTCTCCATGGCAGAGGCGATGCATCGGCATGCAAGCAGTGGCTTGATTACTTCGACAGCTGGGAAAATTTTATTGAAAAGAACTGGATGCAGGATTTTGTAAATGGCAATTACGAAACCGAGCCATTTTTTGACGGACATGATTGGAACAATCCTAAACCTAAAACGCCCGATGAGTGTAAAGAATTATTTGAAAGATCCAGCGAAATGATAAAGAAAAGAACCAACCGGATGGTTGATGCATTAATTGCAAAAAGCAAACAGGCAGCATTATGAAAATGCGGAACAAAATCGGCGCGAAAAAAGATTAACCGGAGATAACCAATGGCGAAACGAAAACTGACCAAAGCCGCAAGATTTGAGCGGATGTTCAAAATTTGGGAGTATTTAAAAAAGAATACGGATAAAGAGCACCCCACAACACAGGCCGAAATGAGAAAATCATCGGAGTTGTCCGAGTTCATCGGCAACAAAGAAACATTTAACAGGCTGATAAAAGATATGGCGCGCACGCTAAACAGCGATGAGTACGGCTGCAAGCCGGAAAGCTGCTGGAAAATATATTTTGATGATTTCAAAAAATATTATGGAGATGATGCGGATGAAGATGGGGAGACAGATTTTGACAGTGAGGATGCCTATGATGAATTTGCAGACCAAACCATGCGTATTTCCGGTTTATACTACAACAGAACTTTTTCTTATGAGGAGATCAACAGTATTATAGAGGGAATTTTGTCCACGAAAACTGTTGATACGAAGTCTGCGGAGCGTCTGATTAACAAGGTGGAGCAAAATCTGACGACTAAATTCTATAAAACAGGACCAAAACAGATTTGTAAAGTGATGGAACCGGAGCTTATGGACAGGGAGCAGATGAGGGTTAATCTGTTGATGATTCAAAAGGCAATTGACAACAATGTACAGATAGCATTCCGCTTCAATGGATATACTTATCGGAAAAAACTTGAGCCAATCAGGGACGGAAAAGATATCGTGAGTCCTTACTATATTGTCGCAAGCGGCGGCAGGTATTATCTGTTAGCCTGTAAGGAAGTGACGATAAAAGGCAAAACGGTAAAAAATATGTCCATTTGGAGAATCGACCTGATGACGGATATCGGGATTGCAGAGGCAGGCGGAAAGCGAAAGGGAATGCCCAGAATCCCAAAAAGGGAAGTTGAAAATTTACCGATGGAATGGACAGAGGATTTTCAGTTGAAGCATTTAAACATGTCTTATGACAAACCGGTATGGATCACGCTCAAAATAAAAAGTCCAAAACAGGAGGACAATCCGGCAAGACGGATTCGGGCGGATTATACCTTTTTACATGACTGGTTTGGGGATAAATTTAAGTATGTGTCAACCGAAAAAACAGCGCCGTATGACGATATCGTCAAGGTGGAGTGTTCCCCGTTCGCAATGATACACTGGGCGCTGCAATACAGTGACAGGGTAGAAGTGGTCGAACCGGAGGAAGTACGCAACCGCGTAATGGAAAAGATACGGAATCTGAATACCAAGTATGGAATAACACCTGTTTAACATTCTTTAAAAACCGTAACAGGGTGGAAAAAACCGCCCTTCTGCTTCCTATAATAAACAATGTAACGTGAAATGCAAAAATGAAAAGGGAGAAATTATGATGAAAAAGGACAACCTTTATGAACCCATCAGAAGACAGATAATGGAATGGCTTTGGTATGATGACCAATATCCGGCCGGATGCTGGTATGACTTTAGACATTTTGGCTGTGTAGACTCATGGGTTGTTGACAATCAGGAAGAACTTGAGGAATTTTGGAAATGGAATGACAGGGCATGTGTCCTAACGGGCGGAGATTTGAAAGCAGCCAGAATATGCCATCTGTGGCGGTTCCTTAATAGAGCAATCGATAATATCGATAATACGTTCAAGGACAGGGTTGGCGGAAATGTGCATACGAATTACAATTATTTGAAAGAATTACTTAAGGAAGGCGTTTTAGAGAAACTTTTTGAGGAGCAAAGAACGATTGGATTTAAACTTGGCGTTTTGTCCGGGCTTTGTATGGGACGGGAAAATATATATATTTTGCCCGACATGCAGTTATATGAGAAAAGCAGGGGCGGTGTGGCGCCGGCATTTCTGGGACGGCTTTTTCCAAGTGCAGAGTGCATCTATGAATGGAAGAACCCGGAAGCATACAGGGAGTGGGTTATGGGAGAACATCTTCAGATGTTTTTTAACGGCGATATTGCAGTGGAAAATATCAAGGATTTAGGAGACATTAAAGATATTCCGGATGCGGTGAATACAAGAGGTACGCGCAGTTCGCGGCAGTTTTTTCAAGAGTTAGAGCTTTATCTGTTGGAACGTGAGATTGACAATTACATCGGCATTTTACGGGAACGCAGACAATACTTCAGCGAAAAGGAACTGGCGGAAGCTGCAGTCAGGGAAGAATTGTTTGTGAAACATCAAAGGATACAGGAGTTTAGGAAGCGCGCAGAGAACGGCGATAAAGATACACGGGCACAGACAGAGGATATTATGGAGGATGCGTAAAAATGTACATATATGCCATGGGCGACATACGCGGCTGACTGTAAAAGGCGGGTAAATAAAAGCCGAACCGGATGATGTACGCTTTATGAGTAACGGCGGGTGGGATTGCGATGCTACGGAAATATATGAAGATGGATGCCCCGTTGCCTGCAGCGGGGTTGTTGACTTGAGGACCTTGGAGGCTGTCGATATGAGATACATTATTTCTGATATACATGGATGTTACGACCAGTACCGGATGTTGCTTGACAAAATACATTTTACTGAAAATGATACATTATATGTGCTTGGAGATGCAGTAGACCGCGGACCTGAGCCGGTAAAAGTATTACGGGACATGATGCGGCGCCGTAATGTCATATTTATTTTAGGAAATCATGATTTTATTATGTACACGTTGATGAAAAAACTGTCAGTGGAGATTACGGCTGATAACTATGATAAGCATTTGACGCCGGAAATCCTTTTGGACTACAATCTGTGGTGTCAGGATGGCGGGCAGATTACGGCGGAACAGTTTGGAAAATTAAGTTATTCCGAGAAATTGGATATGCTTGATTATATTGCAGAGGCATCCTTGTATGAAGTAATAAAAAACAATGGAAAAGAGTACCGGTTAATCCATGCAGGAATTACAAATTTTTCCCCGTACAAAGATTTGGAAGAATATAATTTATATGATTTTTTGGAAGGGCGTGCCGACTATTCAAAACGATATTATCCGGATGAAAATATATTTTTGGTTACAGGACATACGCCGACATTTTTGATAAATGGCTGGGGGAAAACGGAAGTATATAGGAAAAATGGGCATATTGCCATGGATTGCTCATGTGTTGCAGGTGGAAAGCTGGCGGCATTTTGTATAGAAACGGAAGAAGTTATTTATGTGGATGGAGTTTTGGACACGAAAGAAGATTATTTGGGCAGGCGGAAACTGTGACAGGTACGCCGGAGGCTTGAGGTAAAAAATGCACTATGTTATGGGTGATATTCATAATGAATCAGTGAAATTGCAAAGAGTTTTGGATCAAATTGATATTTCTGTTGATGACGAGTTGATAGTTTTGGGAGATTTATTTGACAGAGGCGGAGCCAATCCCGATCCTGTCGGAGTATATTTTATTTTATCCGGGATTCAGGGTAAATGTACATGGATTAGAGGGAATCATGATCAATGGTTAGCGGATTACATAAAGAAATACTATTCCGGTCCAAAGAAAAAAAGACAAAAAATATCTCCGTATACATATAATTCGTTTGATATTATGAGGCAGAGAATTACAGAAATTGACCTGTTGAATTTGGCGGATTTCATTTTGGGATTGCCTTTGCAAAAAGAAATTGTAATTGAGGATAGAAAATATTTACTGGCTCATGCCATGACCTCATATCCGTCAGTTCCGCAGGCGAAAGATTATTATATGAGGGGAAACTATGATTTGGATGCGTTTTTCCTGGAAGGAATTGATGGCTATATTTCAATCTGCGGGCATACGCCTACGGCGAATCTGTTATGGAAGAACGATAGAACTATGTATTCAGATGAATATATGAAATCAATTTGGAGAAATAAAAAAGGGAACGTATACTTATTGGATTGCGGATGTGGATTTGAAAGTGGACGGTTAGCTTGTATGTGTTTGGAAACAGGAGAAAGATATTACTCGGAATGAATGTGAATCAGATAATATTTTAACAAAGTGGGGAAAAGGCAATGGCAGGTTATACGAATAATGTTACAGGAGAAAATAAAAGTAGGAGATTATTATGGCATTTTGACATAGAATTGACATGGAATTAACATGGAAGAAAGCCGTGACAAAAAAATTTAAATTTTTACAAAAAAATACTTGCATTTTTTTGAATGCCGTGGTATATTAAATATGAGCTTGAGAGAGCTCAATGTAAAATTCCCCTTTTACATGAAAAGGATGTTTGCTTCGGCAGGCATCCTTTTTGCCGTATATATGGGTTTATACGGGGAAATAGGTATTTTAGGACATGGAAAAGGCACCAGCCGCCGCGTGTTCACGGGATATACAAGTGTGAGACCGGACACCGGCGATACATTTGTATCCAATGCACTCTTTTCAGAACTGATGCCGTATTTATTATAATACATGGAAGGGAAAAGAGACAAGGGGAAATTTGTATGATATAATTGTTACTGGTCACGGAGTGAACCGTAACTCACGGAGTGGCAGGAAGCATATCAATTGGGGGATGATAGCCCGGAAGGGAAGCATGGGGCTTGGAGAAAGTGAAAAGGAGTTTGTTTGGGATGAAAAAAGGTATGGTTATGTATGCGCTTGGATTGTCACTGGTGCTGGGAGGCTGCGGCGGAGCAGGCGCGGGGACGGGCGTGGGTGAAACGGCAGCAGCGGTGGAAGCGGGAGCGGATGCGGCACGGGGAGAGGAAAACCAAGCCGCTGACGGCAGCAAAGCGGCAGGCGAAGGCGGCGGAACGGCGGAAACCGGCACAGAAGGGGAAAACGCGGAAGCCGGAACGGAAACGGGAAAAGACGTCAAGACCGCGGATGCCGGGGCGGCGGAAAACGTGGAAAACGTTCAGGACGGAAAGGGCGACGGAGAGAAAGCGGAAACGGGAAATCAGGAAACCGCAAAGGACACCGGGGAAAAGGAAGAAAATGTCAAAACGGCGGGCGGCGGCCAGGAAAAAGAAATGGATGCGGACGGCGCGGAAACCGGGACAGGGGAACAGGAAGATGGAAAAAAGGAGCCGCAGCTTAAGGATTATGAAATTACGGTATTCGGGGAAACACAGGTTATGTATGCCGCAAGTCCGGTGAATGTCAGGAGCGGGCCTTCCACGGATTTTGCGCGGACGGGCGGTTTGGACCGGGGACAGGAGGTATCGGTAACGGGGCAGGCGGATACGGGCTGGTACGAGATTGCCTACGGGGACGGAAAGGCATATGTCAGCGGGCATTATCTGCAAAAGGAGAAACCGGCGGAGGAAGCACCGGTGCAGGAAGGACAGACGCCGGAACCGGAGAAGGTGCAGGCGGTAACGGAAGTAAAAAACGTGGCGGGCGTTATCCTGGTAGGGGATTCCCGTTTTGTGCAGATGCAGGAGAATGTGGGAGAGAACAGTTGTACGTGGATTGCGGAAAACGGCAAGGGCTATAACTGGTTTAACGAGACTGCGGTGGCGAGGATTGACGGCTGTGTGGGAAAAGGTTCCAAGATTTTAATTAACCTTGGCGTCAACGATCCCGGACATGTCAACGATTACGTGGCATTAGTAAATGCGAAAGCGGCGGAATGGACCGGCAAGGGTGCGACGGTGTATTACGCCTCGGTGAATCCGGTATGGGACAATCCTTATACCACGGAGGAACAGGTGATTTATTTCAACAGTCAGATGCAGGCGGGCTTAAGCGGGGATGTTCACTGGATTGACAGCCACGGTTATTTGGATTCCATCGGTTATAAGCTGGTGGACGGACTGCATTTTAACGCGGAAACCTACCAAAACCTTTATGCTTACTTCATGAGCTGCCTGTAAGCGGTAAAAACAGGTGCGTGAGACAGATTTTTCCTTGTGCTTATATGGTGAATCTGCTATAATCTTTATGAAATGGCTGTGTTACCCTTTTGTGCGGCAGGCGGCGCCTCCGGGCGGAACGGTGAAACGGTCAGATAAACAGGAAATATTATAAAACAAAAGGAGAGGGAACAATGAAAGGAAATATTGTTGTTGGACAGTCCGGCGGCCCTACGGCCGTAATTAACTCCTCCGTTGCAGGCGTATATGCGGCGGCTAAGAAGCTGGGAGTGAAGAAAGTATACGGTATGGTACATGGTATCCAGGGATTTTTGCAGGACAACCTGTGCGACCTTGACGAGTACCTTGCGGACGGGACGGGCATTGAAATGTTAAAGAGGACTCCTTCCGCATTTTTAGGCTCCTGCCGTTTTAAGATGCCTAAAATTGAAGGACACGAAGACGTATATGAGAAAGTATTTGAGATTATGGAGAAGCATGATATTGAATGTCTGTTCTATGCAGGCGGAAACGACTCCATGGATACCGTAAAGATGCTGTCGGATTATGCGGCTGCGCACAATAAACCCCAAAGGTTCATGGGTGTTCCCAAAACCATTGACAACGACCTGCCGATTACGGACCATTGTCCGGGATACGGCTCCGCGGCAAAATACATTGCGGCAAGTATTAAGGAAGTAATCCGTGACAACGAGTCTTTCGGTGTTGAGAAACCTACCGTATGTATTGTGGAAATCATGGGACGTAATGCGGGATGGCTTACCGCTGCCGCAGCTTTGGCAAAAGGTGAGGACTGCAGCGGCGTGGACGCTATTTACCTGCCGGAGAAAACCTTTGACGTGGATGCTTTCATGCAGAAGGTAAAACACCTTGGCGAAACGAAGTCTTCCGTTGTGATTGCGGTTTCCGAAGGAATTAAAATTGCGGACGGGCGTTATGTATGCGAACTGGCAAATGAAAATGTGGCAGTGGATGCATTCGGACACAAGCAGATGTCCGGTACGGCTGCTTACCTTGCGGCAGAGGCGGCAAAAGTGACAGGGCTTAAGACCCGTGCCATTGAGTTTTCCACTCTGCAGCGTGCGGCTACACACCTTGCTTCCCTGACGGATATCAACGAGGCATTCCAGGTAGGGCATGATGCGGTTCTTGCTGCGGAAGAAGGCAAGACAGGCATGATGATTACTTTGGACAGGAACGGTGACGATCCGTATCAGTGCGGTACCAGCGCATACGACATCCATGCCATTGCCAACGTGGAAAGGGCGGTTCCCGATGAATGGATTACCGAGGACGGATGCGGCCTGAACGAAGGCTATGAAAAATATGCAAGACCCTTGATTATGGGTGAATTGCAGCCGTTGTTCGTGAACGGCCTGCCGAGGCACTTGGTTAGGAAGAAATAAGGAAAAACGGCGGATAAAAGATTATTGAAATGATAAAATCATTGAATAGTAAAACAGGTTTCCAATGCCTGCGCAGATACCATGAAATATGGTATTTGCGCAGGTTTTTTTGGTTATACCGCTAGAGCGTGTTTGAAAAAGAAAACAATTTTTAAACGCGCTCTAAAGCGACGCACGGACCGCGCGGCGGGCAGGGGAATGGCGCAGAAGGAATCGCCGGAAACATATGCCGGAGTTTGGAAAAAAAGGGAAAATACAGGCACAAATAAGCCCCTGCCCAATTATTATATTGGTATACGGTAAGAACGCCGGGATGGAGCAGAGCGGGCGAGACACCGGAATGGGAAAACATGGAAAGAATAAGGACTATCGGAATAAGAATGAGTGGAAGTAAGAATGAGTGGAAGCAAGAATGAGTGGAAGCAAGAATAAATGGAATAAGATACATCGGAGCAGGAAACAACGGTATGAAAAGTGGGGGAAATTATGGCGGAATATGATATAGCAGTAATCGGCGGGGATAAACGGACGGCTTACATGGTGCCTTTTTTCAGGGAAATGGGGTACCGGGTAATCTGTTATAAAATATGTAATGTAAAAGGCGGAGCCGTGGAAGCGGACGCTGTGGCAGATTCCTTAAAACAGGCGGTGGAGTCGGCAGAAATCATTGTGGGCGGGATTCCCATGGAAAAAAAGGGAATCGTGCATATCCGGGAGCTGTCCAGGCATTTGCGCAAACACCATAAGGTATTCGGCGGTGTCATACCGGAATCGTTCCGCCAGGAGTGCGACGAGCGGGGCATCCGCTGTTATGATTACATGAAGGATGAAAGCATCGCCGTATTTAATGCGGTGGCAACAGCGGAAGGGGCGGTATTGGAGGCGCTGCTCCACAAGGAGACGAACATACACAGGAGCCGTACGCTGGTGCTTGGGTATGGAAGGTGCGGTACGGTACTGGCACAGAAACTCAAAGCCCTGTCCGCTTTTGTGACGGTCTGCGGAAGCAGTCCCGTGGAATTGGCGCGGGCGGAGGCGCTGGGAATGGAAACCATGACGCTTGACCGGCTTTTGGAAAACGTCCGGGAATATGAGTATATCTACAATACGGTTCCGGCATTGGTGCTGGAAGAAGGGGTGTTGGAACATGTGGGAAAGGATGCCCTTATTGTTGACATTGCTTCCGGCAAGGGCGGCGTGGATTACCAGGCGGCGGAACGGCTGGGAATCCACGCGCTGCACTGCCTCGGACTGCCGGGGAAATACGCGGGGAAGATATCGGCGAAGCGGCTGGCGGAATATGTGACGGATAAACTGTGATGGATAAGTAACGGTTTATACAGGACAGAAAAACGTTTTCTGGCATGGAGGTGCATTTGTTATGGAATTAAAAGGGAAAAAAATAGGGATTGCAATGAGCGGTTCTTTTTGCACGTTTGATAAAATATTCCGGGAGATGGAGCATTTGGCGGAGGAAGGGGCGGAGCTTTATCCTGTTTTCTCCGGTGCGGCGCAGGAAATAACGAGCCGTTTCGGTACGCCGGAGGAATACCGGAAACGGGCGGAGGCCATTGCCGGAAGGGAAGCGGTGACGAGCATTGAAGGGGCGGAACCCATCGGACCGAAGGGATACCTGGATGTGCTCGCCATCGTTCCCTGCACCGGGAACACGGCGGCAAAGCTGGCAAACGGAATTACGGACAGTCCGGTACTCATGGCGGCGAAGGCACACCTTAGGAATAATAAGCCTTTGGTGGTGTTTATTTCCACCAACGATGGGTTGGGGATGAACTTAAAAAATATCGGATTGCTGCTGAATACGAAAAATATTTATTTCGTTCCATTTGGGCAGGATGATTGGAAGAAAAAACCAAATTCGCTGGTAGCGCATCCCGACCGGCTGGTTCCGGCGCTGGAAATGGCGCTGGAGCATAAGCAGATACAGCCGCTTTTGGTATGAACCGGGCGGGTATCCGTTTTTGAAGTGCGGGCAGCAGTCTGGAAGGCAGACGGCACAGGAGTGGAAGGGAGGAGAATTATGTGCGGAATTGCAGGATTTTTTGATGCAAAAGCGGATTATGTGGCGGCGAAGGAAAAATGGGAAGAAGTATTAAGGGATATGAACCGCAGACAGAAGCACCGGGGACCCGACGGGGACGGGATTTTCCTGCGCAAGTCCTGCGGGCTTGCCCATGTGCGGCTGTCCATTATCGATTTGGCAGGCGGCGGGCAGCCTATGGTAAAGCGGGCAGGCGGCCATGAATGGGCGGTGGTGTACAATGGGGAAATTTACAATATGAAAACGTTAAGAAAGGAACTGGAGAGGGAAGGAGTGGAATTTTCCACTGACAGCGACACGGAGGTTTTGCTGGCAGGTTATATGGCACATGGCGTGGATTTTGTCAAGCGCTTGAACGGCATTTTCGCCTTTGCCGTTTGGGACGGGAGAAAGCGGAAACTGTACCTGTTCCGTGACCGGCTGGGGGTGAAGCCCTGTTTTTATGCGAAAAGGGGAGCCGGCATTGTTTTTTCCTCGGAAATCAAGGGCATCCTCTGTTATCCGGGAATGGAAGCGAGAGTGGACCGGGAAGGGCTGTGCGAGGTGCTGGGTCTTGGTCCGGCGAAAACATACGGAAAGGGGGTGTTCCAGGGAATCGGGGAAGTGCTGCCGGGGCATTTCCTGGAATGCAGCGGGGAAACGGTGCGGGAGCATTGTTACTGGAAACTGGAGAGCCGTTTCCATGAAGAAACCTGGGAAGAAACCGTGGAAAAGATGCGGGCGTTAGTGGAAGACGCGGTGCGGATGCAGATGCTGTCGGATGTGCCGGTCTGTACGTTTTTGTCCGGCGGAGTGGACAGCAGCCTTGTGAGCGCAATTTGCAGTAGGGAATTGCGCAAAAAGGGGAAGGTGCTGGATACCTATTCTTTTGATTTTAAGGACAATGACGTCCATTTCAGGGCAAATGCTTTCCAGCCTTCCCAGGACAGACCGTGGGTGGATTTGGTAAAAGAGGATGCGGGAACGAACCACCGTTACCTTGAGTGCAGGAATGAGGAACTGTACGGTTATCTGTTTGAAGCGGTGGATGCCAGGGACCTGCCCTGCATGGCGGATGTGGAATCTTCGATGCTTTATTTTTGCAGGAAGGTGGCAAAGAGGCATAAGGTGACGTTAACAGGGGAATGTGCGGATGAGATTTTCGGCGGATATCCGTGGTTCCACAAAAAGGAGTGCTTTGAGGCGGATACGTTCCCGTGGTCCATGGATTTCGGTCCGCGGACGATACTCCTAAAGGATGAGGTGGCGGCGGAGCTTCCTTTGGGGGAATATGCAAGGGCGGCATACCGTCAAACGGTAGCGGAAACGCCCGTGCTGGAAGGCGAGGCGCCGGAGGAAAAGCGCCGCAGGGAGATTTCATACCTGAACCTTAGGTGGTTTATGCAGACACTGCTTGACCGGATGGACCGCACCAGTATGCATGTGGGACTGGAGGCGCGGGTGCCGTTTGCCGATCACCGTATTGTGGAATATGCGTGGAACGTACCGTGGGATATGAAATACCACGGGGGCGTGGTGAAAGGGCTGCTGCGCGCGGCAGGGGAAGGGTATCTGCCAAAGGAAGTGCTTTACCGAAAAAAGAGTCCTTACCCGAAGACTTATGACCCTGCTTATGAGCGGCTGGTCAGGGGGGAAATGCTCAAGCTGCTGGAAGACGGCAATGCGCCGGTGAATACGTTGGTGGACGGAAGAAAGGTGAAGGCGTTTATGGAACAGCCTTCGGATTACGCAAGACCGTTTTACGGACAGTTGATGGCGGGACCGCAGCTTTTGGCTTATCTTTTGCAGGTGAATTACTGGCTGGTGAGGTACCGCGTGAAGCTGGTTTAGGCGGGTGCGGACGCAGAAGACAGGGTACGTTATTCCTGTCTTCTGCTGGATATTATAAAGTAAACTCCTTTTTACCCAGCACGGGGGAGTTTTTTGCGGGGCGGCGGCAGCGGGATTGCCTGTCCCGGATTTTCCGTGCTTCGTTTCCGGCGGGAGTTTCTTAGCAGAATGCGGACACCTAAGGGAAACCGGACAAGGAGGTCCGGTTTAGCCCGATTCGGCATGGATGCCGATAGAGGGCGACCGTAGCCAGTGATAATCTATGCCATTCTGCTTAGAAACTCCCAGCCGGAAAAAGTGCACGGAAAATCCGGGACAGGCAATCCCGCTGCCGCCGCCCCGCAAAATTCTCCCGCCCGTGCTAGAGCGTGTTTGAAAATTCATTCCTGACATCTGCCAGAAAGCAATTTTCAAACACGCTCTAGGTAAAAATGGTGTAATGCGATATTCTTTTTTGGATATCCAGCAAAAGCCAGGAGCGCAACCCCCTGCCCGCTTTCTCCCTGCCCTCCTGTGCTTCCCCTGCCGGCATCTGTTCAAAACCTGTTTCAAAAAATGGTGGTATTTCTTATTGGGTCCAGCCGTCGGTTTCTGACCGCTTTAGGCGGCGTT
>CAJUMD010000086.1 GCA_910587275.1 uncultured Kineothrix sp. | reverse complement strand
CGTATGGGTTCCGGTAAAGGTACCCTCGAATACTGGGTAGCAGTTGTTAAGCCGGGACGTGTAATGTTTGAAATTGCCGGAGTTTCCGAGGAAGTGGCAAAAGAAGCATTGCGTCTTGCAACACATAAGCTTCCATGTAAATGTAAAATCGTTTCGAAAGCAGACTTGGAAGGCGGTGTATCAAATGAAAACTAAGAAGTATGTAGAAGATTTAAGGACAAAATCAGCTGCAGAATTAGCGCAGGAATTAGTGGCTGCCAAGAAAGAACTTTTCAATTTGAGATTCCAGAACGCAACAAATCAGTTAGACAATACGGCAAGGATCAAAGAGGTAAGGAAGAACATTGCCCGCATCCAGACTGTCATCACACAGAAGGAAAAGGCTGCACAGTAAATGTTTAAGTGGATTGTTAGAAAGGAGAATCAATCGTGGAAAGAAATCTGAGAAAAACACGTACTGGAAAAGTAACCAGTAATAAAATGGATAAAACAATTGTTGTTTCCATCGAAAACCATGTAAAGCACCCCCTTTACAATAAGATTGTGAAGAAAACCTATAAGTTGAAGGCACATGATGAGAACAACGAGTGCAACATCGGCGATACGGTGAAAGTAATGGAAACAAGGCCTTTGTCCAAAGACAAGAGATGGCGTCTTGTGGAAATTATCGAGAGGGCTAAATAACGCCGTTCCATATCCGTTGTGGTGTGGAAGGGCGCTGGAATAACCGGCGAAAGAATTTTGGAAGGAGAAATTAGCATGATTCAGCAAGAGACCAGACTTAAGGTTGCTGATAACACGGGTGCAAAGGAACTCCTCTGCATCAGGGTTATGGGCGGCTCCACGAGAAGATATGCGCACATCGGCGATATCATCGTTGCCACCGTTAAAGATGCAACACCCGGCGGTGTTGTAAAAAAAGGTGACGTAGTAAAGGCTGTGGTGGTTCGTACCGTAAATACCACACGCCGTAAAGACGGTTCTTATATTAGATTTGACGAAAACGCTGCTGTTATTATCAAAGATGACAAGACTCCGAGAGGAACCCGTATTTTTGGACCAGTGGCAAGAGAGCTTCGTGAGAAACAGTTCATGAAAATTGTTTCTTTGGCTCCGGAAGTATTATAGGAGGTGCCGGAATGTCTACAATGAAAATCAAAAAGGGTGATACCGTAAGGGTAATCGCCGGCAAGGACAATGGCAAGGAAGGAAAGGTCGTTTCCGTGGACCGGAAAAACGGCAGGGTATTGGTGGAAGGCGTTAATATGATTACAAAGCACACGAAGCCTTCGGCAGCCAACCAGAACGGCGGAATCATCCAGAAGGAAGCGCCGATTGATATCTCTAACGTAATGTATGTTCATGAGGGCAAGCCCACGAGAATCGGTTTCCGGATGGAAAACGACAAAAAAGTCCGTTTTGCGAAAACCACAGGCAAGACAATCGATTAATTCTAAGGAAGGAGGTCTAAACGCGTGAGCAGACTGAAAGATGTATATAAAAACGAGATCGTAGATGCTATGGTCAAAAAGTTTGGATATAAAAATGTTATGGAAGTACCGAAGCTCGATAAGATCGTGATTAACATGGGCATCGGTGAAGCAAAGGAAAATGCAAAAGTTTTGGAATCCGCGGTAAAGGATTTGGAAACCATTACCGGTCAGAAAGCGGTCCTTACGAAAGCCAAGAATTCCATCGCCAACTTCAAAATCAGGGAAGGCATGCCTATCGGCTGCAAAGTTACGCTTCGCGGCGAGAAAATGTATGAGTTCCTTGACCGTCTCGTAAACCTTGCGTTACCCCGTGTCCGTGACTTCAGGGGCGTAAACCCGAATTCGTTTGACGGCAGGGGCAATTATGCGCTGGGCATTAAGGAACAGCTTATCTTCCCCGAAATCGAATACGATAAGATTGACAAGGTAAGGGGTATGGACGTCATTATCGTTACGACGGCGAAGACGGACGAGGAAGCACGTGAATTGTTGCGATTATTTAACATGCCGTTTCAGAAATAAGAGGAGGTAAATTCATGGCTAAGACAGCAATGAAAATTAAACAGCAGCGTAAACCCAAGTTCTCCACGAGAGCATATAACCGTTGCAAAATTTGTGGTCGTCCACATGCTTATTTAAGGAAATACGGAATTTGCAGGATTTGCTTCCGTGAGTTAGCATACAAAGGACAGATTCCCGGCGTGAAAAAAGCAAGTTGGTAAAGCGATAAGAAGGAGGATACGAAATCATGACAATGAGTGATCCGATTGCAGATATGCTTACAAGAATCCGTAACGCTAACACTGCAAAACATGATACAGTGGATATTCCGTCTTCCAAAATGAAGCTGGCGATTGCACAGATTCTCTTGGACGAGGGATACATTAAGAAATATGACGTAATTGAAGACGGAAATTTCAAGACCATCCGTGTTACCTTAAAATATGGCGCGGACAAGAACGAAAAGATTCTTACAGGTCTTAAGAGGATTTCCAAACCGGGTCTGCGTGTGTATGCAGGCAAGGATGAACTCCCGAAGGTCCTTGGCGGACTTGGTATTGCCATTGTTTCCACCAACCAGGGTGTGGTAACGGATAAGAAGGCAAGGGAGCTGCAGGTTGGCGGTGAAGTTCTCGCCTTTATATGGTAGAAGATGACAGAATACAAATAATAGGAGGTACGGGCATGTCACGTATAGGAAGAATGCCAATCGCGGTTCCTGCAGGCGTAACTGTGGATATCGCAGAAAATAATAAAGTGACTGTAAAAGGTCCCAAGGGAACGCTGGAAAGAGTGCTTCCCCAGGAAATGGAAATCAAAATGGAAGGCGAAACCGTTGTGGTTTCAAGACCGAATGACTTAAAAAGGATGAAATCCCTCCACGGGCTTACGAGAACCCTTATCAATAACATGGTAGTGGGCGTTACATCCGGTTACGAGAAGAAGCTGGAAGTAAACGGCGTCGGTTACAGGGCTGCAAAGTCCGGTAAGAAGCTGACCTTATCTTTGGGATATTCCCATCCGGTGGAAATGACGGATCCTGAGGGAATCGAAACAGTAGTTGAAGGACAGAATGTCATTATCGTAAAAGGTATTGACAAGGAAAAAGTTGGCCAATTCGCAGCTGAAATCAGGGATAAGAGAAGACCGGAGCCGTATAAGGGCAAAGGTATCAAATATGCTGATGAAACAATCAGACGTAAAGTTGGTAAGACTGGTAAGAAATAGATAAGGAGAGTGTAAAAATGGTTAGAAAAAAATCGAGACAAGATGTTCGTGTGAAAAAGCACAAGAAAATTCGTAACCGTTTTAGCGGGACAGCCGAAAGACCCCGTTTGGCTGTATTCAGAAGCAATAATCATATGTATGCTCAAATTATCGACGATACCGTTGGCAATACTTTAGTGGCTGCTTCCACCCTTGAAAAAGGCGTGAAAGCGGAACTTGAGAAAACCAATAACGTTGATGCAGCAGCATACCTCGGAACGGTAATCGCGAAAAGGGCATTGGAAAAAGGGATTAACACCGTTGTCTTTGACAGAGGCGGTTATATCTACCATGGTAAAGTAGCGGCGCTGGCAGATGCTGCCAGGGAAGCCGGGCTGGAATTCTAGGAAGGGAGAAAATCACATGAGGCGTACAATCATTGATGCAAGCCAGTTTGAATTAACGGAAAAAGTAGTTGCCATCAAGCGTGTAACCAAGGTTGTAAAGGGTGGTCGTAACTTCCGGTTCACAGCATTGGTAGTCGTAGGGGACGGTAACGGCCATGTAGGCGCAGGTCTTGGCAAGGCAACGGAAATTCCCGAGGCAATCCGGAAGGGAAAAGAAGATGCGACCAAAAATCTGGTTACCGTAGCTTTGGATGAAAACAACAGTATTACCCATGATTTTATCGGAAAGTTCGGTTCCGCAACCGTTCTGTTAAAAAGGGCTCCGGAAGGTACCGGTGTTATCGCGGGCGGTCCGGCACGTAATGTCTGCGAACTTGCGGGAATTAAGAATATCCGTACAAAATCTTTAGGCTCCAACAATAAGCAGAACGTAGTTCTTGCTACGATCGCAGGCTTAAGCCAGTTAAAGACTCCGGAGGAAGTTGCAAGGAATCGTGGCAAGTCCGTGGACGAGGTCATGGCTTGAAAGGAGAAGTAAAAAATGGCAGAGAATGATAAAAAATTAAGGATTACATTGGTGAAATCTCCCATCGGGGCAGTTCCCAAGCACAGGAAAACCGTGGAAGCGATGGGACTGCGTAAGCTGAACAAAACCGTTGAAATGCCGGATAATGCGGCGACCAGGGGACAGATCCAGCAGATCAGGCATATGGTTAAGGTTGAGGAAGTATAAGAGAAAAGGAGGTGTCAGGAAGAATGGAATTATCAAATTTAAGACCTGCGGAAGGTTCTAAACACAATAGTTTCAGGAGAGGCCGCGGACACGGTTCGGGAAACGGCAAGACAGCCGGAAAAGGACACAAAGGCCAGAAAGCCCGTTCGGGTGCTCCCAGGCCGGGATTTGAAGGTGGTCAGATGCCGTTGTACAGGCGTATTCCGAAAAGAGGATTTACGAACAGGAACTCGAAAGAGATTGTCGGTGTTAACGTAAGCGCCCTTGAGGTATTTGAGGACGGTGCAACCGTTGACGTAAGTACCCTTGTGGAAAGGGGCATCGTAAGAAATCCCAAAGACGGGGTTAAGATTCTCGGAAACGGAGACTTTACTAAGAAGCTCACCGTGAAGGCAAATGCTTTCAGCGCATCGGCAAAGGAAAAAATTGAGGCTCTTGGTGGAACAGCAGAGGTGATGTAATGTTTACAACCGTAAAGAATGCATTCAAAATCAAGGAAATTAGGAATAAAATCTTCTATACCTTCCTGATGCTGGTTGTGATTCGTTTAGGATCACAGCTTCCCGTTCCGGGAATGGACAGGAGCTATTTTTCTAATTGGTTTGCGGCACAGACCGGGGACGCATTTAACTTTTTGGATGCTTTTACCGGCGGTTCTTTCCTTAACATGTCCATTTTTGCATTGAACATTACCCCGTATATTACGTCTTCCATCATTATGCAGCTCCTTACCATAGCGATTCCGAAGCTGGAGGAGATGCAGCGTGACGGGGAGGACGGAAGGAAGAAAATCGCTTCCATTACCCGTTACGTGACGGTGGGTCTTGCGCTGTTTGAAGCGGGGGCAATGTCCATCGGGTTCGGAAGGCAGGGCGCCCTGGAGGAGTTTACCGCGTTGAACGTGATTACTGCCATGGCTGCTCTTACTGCGGGCAGTGCGTTCCTCATGTGGATTGGGGAAAGGATTACGGAGAAAGGAATCGGGAACGGTATCTCCATCGTGTTGGTCATCAATATTATTTCCCGTCTGCCGCAGGACATTAACCAGTTGTTTGAGCAGTTTGTGTATGGGAAATCCATTGCGCTGGCAGTTGTGGCGGCAGCAATTATCATTGCGGTTATCGTTGCCATGGTGGCGTTAGTCGTAATTTTAAACGGCGGCGTGCGGAAGATTCCGGTGCAGTATGCGAAAAAAATGCAGGGAAGGAAAATGGTTGGCGGGCAGACCACCAACATTCCGCTGAAAGTGAATACGTCGGGCGTTATCCCGATCATTTTCGCATCGTCCCTCATGCAGCTTCCGGTTATCATCTGTTCCCTTGCAGGTTATAAGGGGACCGGTTTGTGGGCGGAAGTATTAAAAGGACTGAATTCCTCCAACTGGTGCAACCCCAGGCAGCCGGTGTATACCATCGGACTGGTGGTTTATGTGGTGCTTGTCATTTTCTTTGCTTACTTCTATACGTCGATTACGTTTAATCCGTTGGAGGTCGCGGAGAACATGAAGAAGCAGGGCGGCTTTATTCCGGGCATCCGTCCGGGAAAACCCACCAATGAATATCTGACGAAAATATTGAATTATATCATTTTCATCGGCGCGGTAGGTCTGACTATTGTGGCAGTCATTCCGTTCGTGTTCAACGGCGTGTTCGGCGCCAGTGTGTCGTTCGGCGGAACCAGCCTGATTATTATCGTCAGCGTGATTTTGGAGACGGTGAAGCAGATTGAGTCGCAGATGTTAGTGCGTAATTACAAAGGATTTTTAAATGACTGAATGTAAGCAGGAGGGCGGGCGGGCGCAAGAATCCCGCTGCCTTCCAAAGATGGACACACGCAGGGCGGTGTCCGTTTTTTATAGGAAAGGTATGGTTGGATAAGATGAAAATTATTATGTTAGGCGCACCCGGCGCAGGGAAAGGGACACAGGCGAAAATGATTGCCGATAAATACGGCGTTCCCCATGTTTCCACGGGGGATATTTTCCGGGCGAACATTAAGAACGGCACGGAACTTGGCATGGAAGCAAAGAAGTATATGGATCAGGGGCTTTTGGTTCCCGATGAACTGACGGTGAAGATTCTTTTGGACCGTGTGGCGCAGGAAGACTGCAAGAACGGCTATGTGCTGGACGGTTTCCCGCGGACGATTCCGCAGGCGCAGGTACTTGATAAGGCGTTAGGGGAGCTGGGGGACAAAATTGATTTTGCCATTGACGTGGACGTTCCCGATGAAAATATCGTAAAAAGGATGTCCGGCAGGCGTGCCTGCCTTGCCTGCGGCGCGACGTTCCATACCGAACATGTTCCCCCGAAGCAGGAGGGTATCTGTGACAGGTGCGGAAAGGATTTGGTACTGCGTGACGATGACAAGCCGGAGACCGTGTTGAACCGCTTAAAGGTATATCATGACCAGACACAGCCGTTGATTGAGTTTTACGGCGGTAAAGGTGTCTTAAGGACCGTAGACGGCACGAAACCCATGCAGGAGGTCTTCGATTCGATTGCAGCGGTATTAGGGGCATAACATATGGCGGTATCCATTAAATCTCAGAGGGAAATAGCCCTGATGCGTGATGCGGGAAAAATACTTGCGGAAGTACATGCACGCCTTGGGGAATATGTAAAACCGGGCATATCGACGCTTGACATCGATACGTTTGGTGATAGGCTCATCCGGGGCTACCATTGCATCCCCAATTTTTTACATTATGGCGGTTATCCGGCATCCATATGCGTATCCGTCAACGACGAAGTGGTTCACGGGATTCCGAAGCGCAGCCGCATTTTGCGGGAGGGGGATATCGTGAGCCTGGATGCCGGGCTTATTTACAGGGGATATCATTCGGACGCGGCGAGGACTCATGCCGTCGGGAACATCAGTCCTGAAGCGCGGAAACTGATTGACGTTACGAAACAATGCTTTTTTGAAGGGATGAAAATGGCAAAATCAGGCAATCATCTGAATGATATCTGTAAAACCATTGACGGTTATGCCACATCCCACGGTTACGGTGTGGTGCGCGACCTTGTGGGGCACGGCATCGGAACGAAACTGCACGAGGAACCTCCGGTTCCGAATTACACCATGCGGCGTAAGGGATTAAAGCTCAGGGCTGGTATGACGCTTGCGGTGGAACCCATGATTAATATGGGGGGCTGGAAAGTGGAGTGGCTGGATGACGACTGGACGGTGGTGACACAGGACGGTTCCCTATCCGCCCATTATGAAAACACGGTCCTGATTACCGACGGGGAGCCGGAAATATTGACCCTGCCGTAAAATACGGAGGGGAAAACGGAGGAAAAAGGCATGGTTGGATGTTTTGCGTCATCAAAGGCGGGGCATGACAGGAATGCGGTTTATATCATAGTAAAGGAAGAAGCCGAATATGTATATGTAGCGGACGGGAAAGCAAGAACGCTGGATAAGCCGAAAAAGAAAAACAAAAAGCATATTCAGGTTATCCGGAAAGAATCCGATGATATACTGAGGGAGAAGCTGTTGCGCGGACAGCGCATTTATAATGAAGAAATCAGGAGAGCAATAGGAGGTTTTATATGTCAAAGGCAGATGTAATCGAAATTGAAGGAACGGTAGTGGAAAAGCTGCCCAATACCATGTTCCAGGTGGAACTGGAAAACGGACACCGGGTGCTTGCCCACATCAGCGGTAAGTTAAGGCAGAACTTTATCCGTATCTTACCGGGGGATAAGGTAACGCTGGAGTTGTCCCCGTATGATTTATCGAAAGGACGCATTATCTGGAGGGATAAGTAACGGATATGCAGTATGGAAGTTTTTTGAAATAGAGCTTGCAAATGGAAGAATACTGTGCTATAATGTGAAACGGTCTTTTTGAAAGGAGGGTTTAACATGAAGGTTAGATCATCAGTAAAACCGATTTGCGAAAAATGCAAAATCATTAAAAGAAAAGGAAGAATCAGAGTAATTTGTGAAAATCCGAAACACAAACAGAGACAAGGCTAATCCCTGCCGGCTGGCAATGGCAGAGGTGCCCTTGTTTGGTTATGGTATGTTAATTTATGTTATATGAAATGAAATGTTATAGGAATGGAAATGACGCGGTATTACGTATGCAATGCCAATTCACATAGATTTCGCATAAATGGACACTGACTGGACAAAGGAACCTGCAGAGATTACTTGTTGATACCAGAAAAAGCCGGGACCGGTTTTTTTTGGAAAGGTCGGAATGATTTTTCCGGTTGGGTGTGAAACGCACCCCAATCAGCTTAGTAACTATTAATAGTAAATGGAGGAAACGTAAATGGCTCGTATTGCAGGTATTGACTTACCCAGGGAGAAACGTGTGGAAATCGGTCTCACGTATATTTATGGAATCGGAAGGGTAAGCTCGAACAAAATTCTTGAGGCGGCAAAGGTTAATCCGGATACCCGCGTAAGGGAACTGACCGATGATGAGGTAAAGAGAATCAGCGAGGTAATTGACGGCGGTTACACCGTGGAAGGCGATTTGCGCAGGGAAGTTGCCATGAACATCAAGAGGCTTCAGGAAATCGGATGTTACAGGGGAATCCGCCACAGGAAGGGACTTCCGGTCCGCGGCCAAAAGACAAAGACGAACGCAAGGACCAGGAAAGGACCCAAGCGTACGGTTGCAAACAAAAAGAAATAATTAAGAAAAAATGAGGCATAGGGCGCTTTATGCATCATGGCAGACAGGAAGAAACAAAAGGGTAGCATATTAATCAGGAAACAGAGAAAGTAGGTTAGTTTAAAATGGCAAAGAAAGTTGCAACAAAGAAAGTAGCAAAAAAACGTGTCAAGAAAAACGTTGAACATGGACAGGCGCATATCCAGTCTTCTTTTAACAATACGATTGTTACATTGACGGACAACGAAGGAAACGCACTCAGTTGGGCGAGCGCCGGTGGTCTTGGCTTTAGAGGTTCAAAGAAATCTACTCCGTATGCGGCACAGATGGCAGCAGAGACTGCCGCAAAAGCTGCACTTGTACATGGTTTAAAAACCGTTGACGTTATGGTAAAAGGACCGGGTTCAGGACGTGAGGCAGCCATCAGGGCATTACAGGCATGTGGTATTGACGTGACGAGCATCAGGGACGTAACACCGGTACCCCACAACGGATGCCGCCCGCCGAAACGCCGCCGCGTATAACGGCGTGCGCAGACTGTATGCACAGCCTGCAGGATGATAACAAGTTGGAAGAAAACGTAAGGGAAACCGGATACGTTGTAAACAATAGCGGAACATAAGCCGTCTGACGGCGTTTGTTAGGAAAGGAGCCCGAAATGGCAATTAACAGAGTACCAGTTTTAAAGAGATGCAGAGCTTTGGGACTTGAGCCTGCATACTTAGGATATGACAAGAAATCGAACAGAACATCTGCAAGGGCAGGTAAGAAAATGAGCGAGTATGGTCTCCAGCTTCGGGAGAAACAGAAAGCAAAGTTCATTTACGGCGTTCTTGAGAAACCGTTCAGGAATTATTACAAGAAAGCGGACAGAATGAAAGGTATGACCGGTGAAAACCTGATGGTGATGCTGGAACGCAGGCTGGACAGCGTAGTATTCCGTATGGGATTCGCGAGGACAAGAAGGGAAGCAAGACAGGTGGTAGGACACCAGCATTTCCTCGTAAACGGCAAACCGGTACAGATTCCTTCTTATCTGGTAAAAGCCGGAGACGTGATTGAAGTGAGGGAAAAGGCAAAATCCTTACAGAGATATAAAGATATCCTTGAAATAACTTCCGGAAGGCTTGTACCCGAATGGATGGATGTAGACCATGAAGCGATGAAGGGAACGATTAAAGAACTCCCGACCAGAGAAATGATTGATGTTCCTGTTGATGAAATGCTTATAGTCGAGTTGTACTCTAAATAAAATGAGGTATTTAGCAGCAAGCGGGCTGTACCCGCTTGTTTGCATACTTGGTTATTTAAGTGCAATGGTTCGTAAAGGAGGGTATTTGCAGTGTTTGAATTTGAAAGACCCAATATTGAGGTTGTGGAAATCTCTGAAGATAAGAAGTATGGCAAGTTCGTAGTGGAACCTCTGGAAAGAGGTTATGGTATTACACTGGGTAATTCTTTAAGGAGAATCATGCTTTCCTCCCTGCCGGGCGCCGCAGTAAGCCAGATTAAAATTGAAGGCGTACTGCATGAGTTCAGCTCCATTCCGGGCGTGAAGGAAGATGTCAGTGAGATTATCATGAACATCAAGTGCCTTGCCATCAAAAACAGCAGCGATACAAATGAACCTAAGACGGCATACATTGAATACGACGGGGAGGGTGTCGTAAAGGCATCCGACATCCAGGTGGATCAGGACATTGAAATACTGAATCCGGACCTGACCATCGCCACACTGAGCGGCAAGGATACCAAGCTGTACATGGAACTCACCATCACAAAGGGCAGGGGCTATGTGGGATCTGACAAGAACAAAACGGACGATTTGCCAATCGGTGTTATTGCGGTAGATTCCATTTACACTCCGGTGGAAAGGGTAAACGTAACAGTGGAAAATACCCGTGTCGGTCAGATTACCGATTATGATAAGCTGACACTTGACGTATTTACGAACGGAACACTGGTTCCCGATGAAGCGGTCAGTCTTGCTGCAAAAGTACTTAGCGAACATTTGAGTCTTTTCATCGATTTGTCCGAAAATGCCAAAACCGCAGAAGTTATGGTGGAAAAGGAAGATGATGAGAAAGAAAAAGTATTGGAAATGAGTATTGACGAACTGGAATTGTCCGTTCGTTCCTATAACTGCTTAAAGCGTGCAGGCATTAACACGGTGGAAGAATTGACCAACAAGACTTCCGAAGACATGATGAAAGTCCGTAACCTGGGGCGGAAATCCCTGGAGGAAGTGCTCGCAAAATTGAAGGAGCTTGGATTGCAGTTAAATCCCAGCGACGAGGCATAGGAAGCAGGCCGGAGGAAGCGTATCCGGCAGTAAAGCGGAAATGAAAACGCATACGGAGTAAGTCCAAAAGGCATGTGTGTGCGGGCTCATGGATAGATGGAACATGCGTCCGGTAAGTAAGTCCAAAGGGCGTGGCCGGGCGTGCCATGGGGAATATTCCCCAATTGAAAGAAAGGAGCCGTAAAAATGGCAAAATACAGGAAACTGGGAAGGACATCTTCCCAAAGGAAAGCATTACTCAGGAACCAGGTAACAAACCTGTTGTACCACGGAAGGATTATTACCACACAGGCAAAGGCAAAAGAAGTCCAGAAGATTGCGGAAGGTCTGATTGCTTTAGCTGTGAAGGAAAAGGATAATTACGAAACCGTTAAGGTTACCGCAAAAGTTCCCCGTAAGGACAAGGACGGTAAGAGGGTAAAACAGATTGTTGATAAGGATACGAAAGCAGTTCTTTCCGAAACACACCGTGACAAGGACGGTAAGATTTTAAGAATCGAAAACGGCGTTACGGTAACGGTTTATGACGAAGTGGAAAAGGAAATCAAAAAAGACCTTCCTTCCAGACTTCATGCAAGAAGGCAGATGATGAAAGTACTGTATCCGGTAACGGAAGTTCCCGAAAAGAATGCCGGAAGGAAGCGCAACACCAAGAAGGTGGATTTAGCGGCAAAGATGTTTGACGAGTACGGAGCGAAATATGAAGGCCGTCACGGCGGTTATACGAGAATCATCAAAATCGGCCAGCGGAAAGGCGATGCAGCCATGGAAGTGGTTCTTGAGCTGGTATAAGCCGGCTGCCGGATACCATAAAGAAAACAGACAGTATAGACCCCCACACAGCGGAAGAAGCTGTGCGGGGGTTTTTTATACAAAGCCCCGTGCAGAAGAAGTATGCCGTCAAGACGGCGCACGGGGCGCGGAATACCTTGTTATTTATTGGGGGAGGGGAAGGGCTTTTTGCGGGAGGACAGGCCGCAGATATAGTTCATATCCACATCGTAATAGCGGGCAAGGTTCATTAAATGCCGGATGGGCATTTCATTGGCGCCCCGCTCGTAACGGGCATACATGGTCTGGGATGTGCCGAGATATTCCGCAATTTCCTGCTGGGTCTTGTCATGGTCCTCCCCGAGATTCCGGATTCTTATTCTGTACTCCATATAGACTCTAACCTCTGATATTCATGTCTGAAGATGTATCATGGATAAACCTGCAATTCCATGGAATCAGTTTATCATAGTAAAAATATTTACTATTGACATTAGTAAATATCTTTACTAAAATGCTGATAGGGAATCAGCCGGACCGCTTTAGACGGCACCGGTTATAGTATGACGCAAAGGATGAAAATTTATGGGAAAACGGATTATTATGTTATGCTTTCTTATGAATCTGCCGTTTATCGCTGCCGTATGTTTTATTTTGTTTTGGAAAACAGGGAACCCGGAGACGGGAGAACGCAGCGGGTGTATGGAAACAAAGGAAAGAGAAATAGCGGAAAAGGAAATAATGGAAAAAGAAATATTGGAAAGAGAAATAATCGAAAGGGAAATAATGGAAAGGAATATGATGCATACAGAAATCTGTTCCGTCAGTTGGTGCCGCAGATGGGAAGGCGAAGGAGACAGCCGGAAATGGGTAACGGTAGTGCGGATTATCAGAAAATAGAATGGCGCATCCGCAGGGGATGCCCCGTGCGAATGCGCCGTTGGAATACTCCGACAAGGCAGGAAAAAACACTTTTCCGCCGTTTAATCGGGTACTTTTTGGAAATGCTGGTAATCTTTGCAGGAGTTCCAGTTGCCGCCCCAGACAAAGCCATGTTCCCGGAACAGTTTATAACATAAATCATTTTCGTCAATTTTGTATGCGAAGTCCCTGGAACGGTCCGCATAGGTCTCGCTTCCCGTGGGTGAAATATAAGTGGTACCGTCTGGCTGGAACACCACGTAGGGATTGAAGAACGGGTTGATATCTATGGCAAGCCCCAGCGCATGTTTAGACAGGTTGGAAGTACCGTCCACTACGCGGTAGTTAAAGCAGGAAGTATTATTGTCCAGCATGGATAGCGTATCGTCCCCGCCGTATTCATCGATCAGCCGGATTTGCTCAATCTGGTATTCGTTTTGGTACAACTCGTAAAATATTTCCACCAAATCCTGTGCAATTGCCTTATTGCAGATTAATTCCCCCGTCCGTTCCACGCCGTGGAAATTATAGTGCAGCACGCTCATATAGCAGAGGTCATCGTAGGAAACCTGTATGTCCGCCGCGGAATTAACAATATTGACTGCTTCCACCGCCGTACCGTCTTTGGCATCTTCCGTTACCGGATAAGAAATGCCGGTAATCCTTTGTATCATCTCTTTTGAGAGCGGTTCATAGTAAAATCCGTCCTGATATACTACCCTGTCGGGATGCTGTGTCATTTTTCCATCCTCACTTTCCGCATGGTTATTGTCTCCGCCATCCGGCTGCGGGACACTGCCGGAAGACTCTGTTTGGGTTATCTTATGGTTTTGCGTCTGCTGCGGTTCCGCCCACTGTTCCTGGGAGACCGAAATCTCGTTCACCGCAGCAGATTCCGAGCCTGTTTTCCCTGTTTCCGAAGTCCCGTCGCGGGACGTTTTCGTTTGGAGTTCCGTTCCTGCCGTTTCCGCTTTGGCTGTTTCCGTTTCCGGGTGTTTGGCAGCGTAGTCCGCCAATGTCTCCGAATGGGAGATAATCCGCACAAAAACCGCGGAGAAAATGATAATTGCGGCAATGTATGCCAATGGTTTAAGCAGTTTGTCCATGTTATGGTTTCCTTTTCGTCTGTTTGCAAGTGTTATGGTTTCATGTTTCTTCCCGCAGGCAATGAGCCGGGCACCCGCATTTATGCGGATATCCGGAGAATGCCGCCAGGGGCAATACCCCGCTGTCTGCAGAGGGGTTGTGGACTTCATCCGGTATTGTAGCATATCTTTGGGAATTTGGCTATGGCATTCTGTGTTCTTGGAAAATACATGGTAACAGTCCAGTCTGAAATGTTATGTTGGGGCGAATGCGGACGCAAAAGCCAGAAACACAACCCCCTGCCCGGTTTCTCCCTGCCTCCCTGTGCTTCCCCTGCCGGCATCTGTTCAA
>CAJUMD010000085.1 GCA_910587275.1 uncultured Kineothrix sp. | reverse complement strand
GCAATAGCTCATGCTATGCAACTTTTGTTCTACTCATAAATTAATCTTACCTCCTTGCTAAAAAATATTATATATTTAAAGGCAGTTAAAAACAACGTTCAATTTGTTTTACTATCTATCAACATCTGATTTTCTGGTATATAAAGAATTGGGTGATTCCGTAGTAGTCGGCATTATGCACATTTCCACATTGCGCCCTTCATATAAGAACTTCATGGTTCGCACGCCCTCTTTCGTCTTAGGCTTTTCTCAAGACAAATCTCTCTCCTTCATAAGTCCGCACCGGATTTCCTCTGACAATACGGTTATGCTCCCGCCATGCGGCATTTACTTGTTTCGCTTCCTGCTCCTTTTGCAGAACCGTAAGTTTCTCCTGCAGTTTTTCCATGGCGCGCTGCTTATTCAGAAACTGACTCCTTTCTTCGGCAGACTGCGCCACAAGTCTTGTCGGTATATGGATAATCCGCACACCAGTCTCTACTTTGTTCACGTTTTGTCCGCCTTTCCCTCCACAATGGAATTTCTCAATACGGTATTCTTTCCCGGATGTGATTTCACCCTGTTCCGGGATGATACTCACATCCACATACCAGTTCTTCCTCTTGTGGTTCGGACGGAAGGGACTTTTACATATCCACATTACTGTACCTTCAAGACTGCTCATATCCTGTTCTGTCCGAAACCGGATAGAATCATAACAGCCTTTTTCATAGCCCCTGTTTTTGGAAATCTCTACCAAATCACCGTATTCTTTCCGTAATGCCTCAAACAGCTTCGCCACCGCAAGCTGGCACTCGGACGGCCCCTGTCCTGCACTGATCTGTACTATCATAAATTTCTGTCTCCCCTACTTTCTGCTTCCCGCCTTGAAATTATAGACAGGTTTCAATATCCCTGTTACCTCAACGGTATCTTTAATCTGCGCTGTCATCTCCGCTATGGAACGATAGGCGAAAGGCGCTTCATCCAAAGTGTCCATCCCAACACAACTGCTGTAAATGCCTTTCATTTCCTTTTTATATTCCGATACCGTATACTGCTTCTTTACATCTTCACGCTTTAACTTTCTGCCGGAGCCATGCGGCGCAGAGTAGTTCCATGCCACATTGCCTTTTCCGGTTCCTAAGATAATCCCGTCCCGCATATTTGCCGGAATGACCACATATTCTCCTTTTTTCGCGGAGATAGTGCCTTTGTGGAGAATACCGGAATCATCCAGATAATTATGCGGCACGGAAAACTGCTCTGCTGCTTTCCACTTCATTCCCTTTAGAATCTCCCTGACAATAATCTGTCTGTTCCATTCGGCATAGCGTTGGATGATCTGTACATCTTCCAAATAGGCCATCTTGTTCTCTCCTTCCAAATAACCCATGTAGTAGGGAACTTCTTTCCCCTGCTCTTTTAAACAGGTATGGGCAAGTTTCGTGTAATATTCCGCCACTTCTTCCCCTAAATGCCTGCTCCCGGTATGCACCACAAGATACAGACTGCCGTCATCCCCTTTATCCAGTTCTATGAAATGGTTGCCGCCGCCAAGCGTTCCGAGGCTCCGGTCTGCTTTTGGCCTGTTGATATGGCAAATACAGTGGAGTCCTTCGTAGGAAAATTCCTCCGCCATGTAATGGGGTTTTTTCCGAATGTTGAAACCGGACGGTACATTCTCCCGAATCACCCTGTCTAACTTTTGAAACTCCACATTACTTTTATTCAGTTTTACACAAGTCATGCCACAGCCGATATCGACTCCTAAAAGCTGCGGGATTACCTTATCCGTGACTGTCATGGAAAGGCCGATTGGTGCAATCTTACCCGGATGAATGTCCGGCATCAAGCAGACCATACTGCCATCTGCGGTTTCGTTATCACATATCATTTTCACCTGTGCCAAAGCGTAATCCTCTACATCATCTGTGAATACCTTTGCTTCGGCATAAATGCCTTTTACTGTTTTCATGATTTTATTTTTCCTCTTCTAAAAAATGGGCGCAAAAAAAGCACCCCAAAGGTGCTGGTCACACTTTCACTATCTATACAATACGGGACAATAGAACTTTCAAAAATCCTTATCGAAACTTTCTATTGGCACAGTAAAATAAAGCTATCTGTAAGATGTACGGAGTGACATACCTTTCATTGCCAGTTGCATTATTCTGTTTTGGATTGTTGTATTTTTCTGCATAGTAAGCCCTCCTTTTCTATCCGGTTCAATGGTTTGTTAATTCAACGGTTACATACTAACACAAGTAACTAAAATAAACAAGTCTTTCATTCACTGATTTTTATAGAAATTTATTTATATTAACCTGACTTGTCGAGATACCCTGATTAAGCACCTCGCTCTCTCCCTAATTATTTTTGGATGGAGCGTCAGGGAGTTGCCAATTACATAATACACCCATATAAAACTAATTTCCATCATCATAATGCCAACATTTTCTTCAAAGCTAGAATAATAGAATAAAACGAAATGTTATGATACGGCATTACATTTTTTGATAACCAGTAAAAACCAGGGGGTTGTGCTCCTGGTTTTTACGTCCCTACTCACCCCGAACATAACATTGCAGGCCGAGCTGTTACTATTTTATTTATTGCAAAAATTACCTCCCCTGCTTGACATCCAAAACAAATCGCCCTATAATGAACATTGTTCAGTTTGAAAGGAGGAGCTGCCAGATGAATACCGTCATTACTTCCAGGGAAGCCATTTTGAACGCGAGCAGACAATTGGTAAAGACTGAGGGATGGCAGGCTGTCAGCATACGGCAGGTAGCCGCCGCCTGCGGAGTCTCCGTTGGCTCCATTTACAACTATTTCGATTCCAAATCCGACTTAACGGCAGCCACCGTGGAAAGCATATGGCATGATATTTTCCACTTTCCGGGACAGGAAGCCGGTTTTACCTGTTTTTCGGACTGCGTCGGCTGGATTTTTGACCGTTTGAGGGAAGGAGGGGAAGAATATCCCGGCTTTTTCACGGTTCATTCCACCATGGGCTTTTTGGGGGACGGGGAAAAGGGCGGAAAAGGAGAGGAAGAAAAAGCAAGAAAAGAAAACGCGAAACAACGGATGACGCAATCATGGGAGCATATCCAAAAAGAACTCGGTGCCGTATTGGCAAAGGACCAAAAGGTCCGTCCCGGAGTCTTTAACGACATATTAACCCCTCAGAAATTTACCGAAATCATATTTTCACTAATCATTTCCGCCCTGATCCGGCATAATTATGACGACAGTGCGGTTCTTGAACTGGTTAGGAGGACGCTTTATGGATAAATACATGAAAGTGGAAAAAAGGACCCTGCTTCTTATTGCGTGTCTGGTTTGGAGCGCCGCCGGATTCAATATTTTCCGCATCGGATTCCTGCTGTATCCGGCATACCTGTCGGTTTTGAATTTATTTCTTTCCTTCCTTATATTTACGGTATTCCAATTCTTTATTTTCGGCAGGATCGTCAAAAAACATACGGGAAGGATTTTGGGCTACGGGGAAGAACGCCAGTTTTTCCTGAAATTCTTTGATTTAAAGTCGTTTGCCGTTATGGCATTCATGATGGCAGGCGGCATTTACCTGCGGGCATCCGGTTTTGCCCCCGAACGTTTTATCGCCGTATTTTATTCGGGTTTGGGACTGTCCCTTCTGTTAGCCGGTATCCTGTTCGGCCGGAATTACCTGTCTGCTGCCCACAGGAAAAAATAATGAACCGGGAATCATAACAAATGTAATAAAGAATATAAAAAGAAAGGAAAGAAAACACATGCAGGCAATCATGGAAACTTCATTTGACACCGTATACTTACTTACCGTAATCACACTCGGCATCCTCATAATCCGGAAAAGCAGCGGGCGCACACAGTACCTCCTGTTTGGCATCATGGCTATCGTGCTCGGCTTGGGAGACTCTTTTCATTTGGTCCCGCGTGCCGTCGCATTATGCACAACCGGACTTGGGAATTTTACCCATGCACTCGGTATCGGTAAACTGATTACTTCCGTTACCATGACCGTTTTTTATGTCCTTTTGTACTATGTATGGAGGGCACGCTACCGCATCACCGGACAAACAGGGCTTACTGCCGCCGTATATGTACTGGCAGTCCTCCGTATCCTCCTGTGCCTGCTCCCGCAGAATGAATGGTTGAGCGCCGCACCGCCAATCCGTTGGGGGATTTACCGGAATATCCCGTTTGCACTGCTCGGACTTCTAGTCATCATCCTGTTCTTCCAAAAAGCAAAAGAACAGGATGACCGGGCCTTCCGGTGGATGTGGCTGACGATTGTCCTAAGTTTCGGATTTTACATTCCGGTCGTACTTTGGGCGGAAGCAATTCCCCCTATCGGTATGTTGATGATTCCAAAAACCTGTGCTTATGTTTGGACGGTTTTGATTGGGTACCGGGCAATGGGGGCAGAAAAAGGATAGGGGTACCTGCGTCAAAACGCATTTCCGCACAGCTTCCCGTATTCTTCCCAAACGTCCTTCTGCCCTTCCCCCGCAATAAAGTAAAAATCCATCCCGGCCCCGTACTCCGCATACAGATAAGACCCGTATGCGGAAACGTCACAGCAGACTGCATCCGCCCCCGTTGCCAGCAAAATCCCGTACCCCTTATCCGAGAACACAAAAGGAAAGCGGTCCGCGCCCTTCCCATGGGAAATGTACCTTGCGGTTCCCCGCAGCTTCATTCCGTTTTCTCCTGTTCCGATCCGTTTCCCCGGTCCGAAGCCGTACAGGCTTTCCCCTTTCTGCCAATCCAAAAACAGCCAGCCCCTTTCCCTGCCTCCTTTTGCGTCTTCCAACTGCCTGCACTCCTTCCCCCGCTCTGCCAGCAGCAGCTTTCCATCCCTTGTCATGTAGCGTACTGCCCCACATGTCTTATCCACCTGCAGGCAGAGCGTATCGGTCAGGAGTTCCACATATTTCCCGGACTCCTTATACAGCCACGCCTGCTCCGTCCGGCGGACGGCGATTCCGTCACATACACGGCTGCCCATCTGTCCGCCCTTTACGAAGGTTACCCGGATTACGGAGCCGCTTATGGGGCAAAGGCGCAGCGTCCCGTACCGGCTTTGCAGGTATAGCCCGTCCTCCTGCCTGGCAAACCACCGTACGGACAGGTCGATTTTCCCGTGTCCTGCCGGACGAAGCATTTCCGTAGCGGGCATATCCCCGAACCCGTAACCGTCTTCTGCCCTGCGCACTTTTGCGGTTACTTTTTTTACGCTTTCCGTCCCGCGTACCGCCGTGCGGAAATCCGCTTCCGCGTCTTTCCCCGCGCCCTTCCCTTCCGTCTCCTGCCTTCCCGCCGCCAAATGTGCGGAAGGCTTCGGCATCTGCCTGCTGATGAACGGCTTTTTGTCCTCCGGCGTATTGCCCCTGACGGACATAAGGGGTTTCCCTTTCGCAGCGACGGCAACCGGCCTTTTGCGCTGCGCGGTTCCTGCACTGTCTGTGATGCCAGGCTTTTTGGTGCCGTCCGTTCCTTCTGTCTGGGAATTACCGGCTGCTGCCACCCCGCCTGCCGCGGAATTACCGCTTCCCGGCGCCCCGCCTGCTCCGGGATTACCTTTTCCTCCGCCGTCTGTCCCCGTTTCTTCCCTGACAGGCACAGGGTCTGCAATCAGCCCCGTCAGCCTGCCGTCATGCAGTACGCACAATTCATGGAGCGCACGGGTCGCCGCCACGTAGAGCAGCTTCGCATGACCGTCGTCCACCGGATAATCCTCCCGTACCGGATTAAATACCAGCACCGCGTCAAATTCCAGCCCTTTGGTATATTCCACGGGAAGAACCATAATCCCGTTCCCGAACACCGCTTTCTCCAAATCGCTTTCCATTACGTCCACGTATTCCGACAGCTCCGCAGCCGTCAGGGCGGCGCTTTCCCCGCTGCGGCAGATAACGGCTATCGTATCATAACCCGCTTCCCGCCATCCTTTACAGGTTTTTGCCGCTTCCTGCACCAACGCTTTCCTGTCCGGAACCTCTTTCACCCGCACCGGATTCCCGTGCCGGATGATAGGCTCTACCGGATAAACGGAAAACCTGCCATGGTGCAGGATATCCGTGGCAAAATCCGATATTTCCACCGTATTCCGGTAGCTTTTTTTCAGAATCCCGAAACTGTCCATGGAATCCGTCAAAAGCAGGTTCCGCAGTTCTTCCCAGTCATTCAACCCATAGCCGAAATGAATGTTTTGGGATACATCCCCCATCACCGTATAAGTACATCCTTTGATACAGAATTTGAGCACACTGTACGCCATCATCCCGAAATCCTGCGCTTCATCGATGACCACATGGTGCGCCTCGCTGATGACCTCCTTCTCCTTCACCCTCTTATACAGATATGCCAGCGCCGCCAGGTCATAAACGTCAAATTCTTCCCCCGGCACATCCACCGCGTACCCTTTCCGCTCCTGTCCGGCAAGGAACTCCCCGTACATCTCATAGATGGATTTTTTCCATACCCTGCCCCCGTACCTTCCCCGGTAAGCCTTTACAATCGCCTTCTGTTCCGCCTCCGTATAGGAGAGTCCCTTACCTAAAAATTCTTCCTTCACTTTTCCAAGCAGGCGCCCGTTTAACCGGTCTATCTTATTCTGCACGGACACCGACGGATTCTGCCTGATATAGTTCTCCACGGCTTCCCCGTCCATCAGCAGAACCAAATCCTGCTCTCTCGCCGGTCTTCCCCCCGTCCGGTCAAACACGCCGGTCTTCCCGTCCTTAATCCCCTCCACAAACTGTTCCGGGTTTAAGAATACACTTTCCCGCCCAATCGCATCCCATTCCAGTTTCCGGCAGTATTCCTCCAAATCCCAAAACCATGTAAGCCTGCCCTTCACGCTTCCCGCTTTCCCGCTTTTATCAAGCCCCCTGATGTGATGCCTGCGTTCGTCCCAGTCCTCATACAAAAGCCGCACAAAAAGCTGTTCCATGGTCATCTGCCGCACACCGTACACATCCAGGTCAGGCAAAACCCCCGTGATATAGTTAAGCAGAATCCGGTTACTCCCCACAATGTAAAAATCATCCGGTTTAAACCGCTCCGCATAATTATAGAGAATATAGGAAATCCGGTGCATCGCCACAGTAGTCTTGCCAGAGCCTGCCACCCCCTGCACAATCACGTTATGGTACGGGGATTTCCGGATGATTTCATTCTGTTCTTTTTGGATTGTGGCAACGATTTCCCCCAATACCGCCTGTTTGTTCTTCGCAAGGTATTTGGTCAGCAGTTCATCATTGGCGACTACTTCGCTGTCAAAATAGTCCAAAAGTTTCCCGTCTTCAATCTCATACGTCCGCTTTAGCTTCAGGTCGATTTTCATCTGCACGCCGCCCGGCGCCGCATAACTGCACTTCCCCAGACTGTTCTCATAATAGGCATTTGCCACCGGCGCACGCCAGTCCACCACCATCCAGTGGGTCGTGTCCCTCGAAACCCCTCCTTTGCCGATATAAACGGACTCCTCCTTATCCAACGCTTCGTCGTGGAAAATAATTCTGCCGAAATACGGCTTTTTCTCCGCTTTCCTGTTCCGCATAAGCGCCCGTTTCATATGTTCATGCAGCGTCACCGTATTATTCAGGATGGTGAGCACTTCCATATCGTTGTCGTGGTAATGTGCCAGCATCTCGTCAATATCCGCCTGCATCCGGCTCACTTCCTGTCCGTAATTTTCCATGTTCGCCCGCACCACGGCAAGGGTTTCCTGAAGATATCCCTCCTCGTCCTTCCGCTGCGTGCCCCGTTCCTTTTTCCCGTTTTCCATGTTCGTACTCCTCTCCGCCTGCTTCCCTGCTTCAAAATTTGCAAAAAAGTTATCGTATTACCTGCTATAATAATATTTTAATGAAAAAAAGAAAATTTACTAGACTTTATTTTCCTGATGTGCTAAACTATATACTAAAGTGTAGCCTGAAATATTATTTGTTTATACACATTTCCATATACGTTTCTCCGGTAATCCCGGATATTATCCATTCCGGCATTTTTTCATACCTTATCGCAACAACAAAAGAAGGAAGTTACGATAAAGTACCCCCTTACAAAAAAACATCCTGTTACTTGCGCTGTAACAGGATTTCCATTAAGATGACATCAAGAGGTGTCAACATATGACGGAATTGGAAAAATGTATGGCTGGGGAATGGTACGACTGCCATGAGAAAACGTTCTTAAACCACACGCCCAGGCATATTCAAACACGCTCTAACAGTTCCCGACAAACACATGGTCCAAGTATTTTCCCGCAGTTTCCGCCAAACGGTACACATGGGCAGCCGGCGTCGCTTCCCGGTCCGTCATGCGGTAATGCGGGAAAAAGCGGGTGACATGAAGGGGGATTTTCTTTCCGGTACGGGCTTCCAGGGCGGCTATCCATGCCGCTTCTTCTTCCATCTCCTCCTCCTTATCGTTTACCCCTGTCACCGCCAAAGTGGTAAGCTCCACATGACAGTCCTTTACCGCCCGTTCGATGAACGCTTTCACCGTTCCAAGATCCCCGCCCAGTTTCCGGTAATGTTCGTCCCGGAAACCTTTTAAATCAATATTCATGGCATCCACGTAAGGAAGGACTTCTTCCAATACCCAAAGGGATACCGAGCCATTGGTGACAAGCACATTGTCCATGCCGGCTTCCTTTACCAGTTTTGCCGTATCGCACACATATTCCCACCCGACTAACGGTTCATTATAGGTAAACGCCACCCCGGCATTACCAAACCGTTTATATTCCAGTGCCTTCCCCGCCAGTTCTTCCGGCGGCAGATATACCGTTCCGGTCACCGACTCCGCCTTTTTTTTATCCGCCATGGAAATCCCGTGGTTTTGACAGAACGGGCATTTTAAGTTACAGCCAAAGCTGCCCACCGAAAGAATCCGGCTGCCGGGACGGAACATGCGCAACGGCTTCTTTTCGATTGGGTCCAAAGCGAGGGATGTAGCCATCCCGTAGTTTTCACAGAGGATACGGTTCCCCGCATTCCTCCTCGCCAAACATGCCCCCGCCTGTCCTTCCTCCAGTTTACAATGGTGCATACATACGTCACAGGTTATTTTCATTGCGCGTCTCCTCAATAATGCCGTACCACTTCAAACCGTTCCATTCCGGCTTCTTCCCCTGCACCGATGCCCGCCTTCTCTTTTGCAATCGCCACCTGCTCCTCCACCGTATCCACGCCTTCCAAATTAGGAAGCAGCAGTCCCCTTTTACTTCCTTTCGTCACTACCACGCCGTACCGTTTGACATCCAATTGCGCCATGGAAACGATTGTCTCCATATCACCCAGTACATCCACGCTGATGGACAGATGCTCCAGTTCATCTTCCCCCACCGGGGAAAACCTCGGATCCCTGCTGCATGCACTGACCGCATTTTCCACGATTTCCTCCGCTACGGATGCCCTCACCGCCCGGATGGTTCCGATACAGCCCCGCAGCCTTCCATCCTCCTTAATGGATACAAAAACCCCTGCCTGTGTACGGTACATTTCCTCCGGCAGTCCTTTCGGTATTTCCGCTATGCGTCCGTTACGCACATATTCTTCGATGGTACGGCGGGCAAGGCGCACATAGGCATCCTCCATCTCTCTTTGCGCTGCCGTGCGCCGCCGTTCTTCCTCCCCGTACCGCTCCAAAAAGTTCCGCTGCGGATTCTCCCCAATGGGCAGATAACTGCAGATACCATATCCCACCCCGAAAGGTCCCTCATAAGAAAGGGCTTCGGTTTTCACTTCCGTCCCGTCCAAAGCGCCTGCCAAAATAAGGAACGAACGGTGTCCGCATTCCCCCGCTTTCTCACAAAATTCCCCGGAAAACCCGAACAGACCGTCAAACGCGGCATGTCCCATGACTTCCATCACCCGTTTGTCATACGCCGGTCCTTCCGCCCGGTACCCGTAAGGACCGTCCTCCTTCAGCCTGTGGGACAAATCCCCGCTGCCGATGACTACCGTCCTGCGTCCCAATGTCTCTGCCGCCTTCCGAATACACTGGCCAAGCCCGTAATGCTTTCCAAAGGACAGACCGGACAGACCGATTCTCACCAAACGGTATTCCCCGGCATACCGGTCCACAAAATATAGCGGCACCATCGTCCCATGGTCCAGCGCTTTCTCCCGCTCTCCCAGCGTTCCCGCAGACAGGCGGTTGATATCAGCCAAACGGCAGAGCTTTTCCACAAACTGCACGTCATACTTAACCCGGAACTTCACGTTCCCGGCGTGAAACCTCCCCATATCCCCCGATGCACCTTCCCCCGGCGAAATATGGAAATAATCCGCATACATCACCTGATGGGGGGAAATCATGACAATGGTTTCCGGTTCCAGCTCCCCAATCCTCTTTCCCACCTCCTGATAGGCACGGACAGTATCCGCAATCTTTTTTTCCTCCCCTTTTCCCACTTCCGGTACAATAATGGGCGGATGGGGTACCATAAACGCCGCCAAGATTCCCATTTTTTACTCCTTCCCTGTCTCCTCCAAGCCGCCAAGCAGCTCCTTCCACTCCCTGTTTTCCCCCATATAAGCAAACCTTTCCTTATCCCGGAACATCCGCAGCAGGTTTTCCTGCTGTCTGACCAGGAAAGAACGACTGCATTCTTTGAATTTCATATGGGCATACATACCCGATTCCGTGAAGCTCCCGACTTTACCCAGGGAATCCAACAGAACCTCTGCAATCTGCATAGTGTTAACGGTATCCTTTTCCCGTACCGCCAAATCCAGTTTCCCGCATTCCTGCACACTTCCTTTTCCACGCTTTCTAAAGCCTGACGGTACCATTTTAAGATCTGTTCCTCATATTCTTCATACGCCAAACCGTCTTCACGTCCCGCAACTGAACCTCCTTTAACTTTCACTCCCTTTTTTTAACTGCTGCTCATACCCACATTTTTTAGCTTCCGCAACACGCCAAGGGTTCCCGCAGCCTTCTTCTGCGTCATAAATACCAAACTCGTCCGTTCCTGCGGGTCGTTGGCAAAATAACAGCCCAGCCAGCCGTCCCAGCCGTATTCCCCAACGCTGCCCAAATGGTATGCCATTCCCTCGCCGCGTCTCACGCGCATCAGGTTCCCGTAAGTAAATCCCGCCAACTGTGAAAACTGCCGCTCAAACTCTGCCTGCCGGTTTCCGGAAAGTCCGCCTCCCGTCAAAAAACGCACGGTCTTCTCTGACAAAATCCTTTGCGTTCCGTACTTTCCTCCCTGCAGCAGCATACCTGCAAACCGCATATAATCATCCACCGTGGAAACCAGCCCCGCGCCGCCGGATTCAAAGGCAGGCTTCCGGTCCATGGCATTCAGTATTCCCAAATGGTTTCCGGTGTACGGCTCCAAGCCGCTCCCCGCATCCTGGTACACCACTGCCAGCCGCCCCCGTTTTTCCTCCGGCACATGAAAATCCGTATCCGCCATCCCAAGCGGACCAAACAAAAATTCCTGCAGGTATTCGGAAAAAGAAATGCCGGAAACCCTTTCCACCACGGCTCCGAGTACATCCGCGCAGCTACTGTACTGCCAACTGCTGCCAGGCTGGAACGCTAAGGGACAATGCCCCAAACCGTCCGCCAGTTCCTCCGTGGTCATAGGGTGGTCAGAAAGCAGCCGTCGGTCCAACTCCAAAAACAATCGGTCCGTCTCCTTCCCTGCCGTACCCCCATGCCCCGGATATAGCAATCCTGCCGTCATGTCCAGTAAGTCCCTCACCGTCACTTCGCGCTTCACAGGAATCCGCTCCCCGTCCTTTCCTATCACCACCTGCCCGCTAAAAGAAGGAAAAACGGAAGACACCGGTGCTCCGATATCCAAAAGACCGTCTTCCATCAGCTTCATCACGGCAGCCGCCGTCACAGGTTTCGTCATGGAATACAGCCGGAATATACTGTCCCGTTCCACCGGAATCTTCCGCCCCAAATCCGCATATCCGCTTTGGAAATAGCAAAGTTCCCTGCCATCCTTCCACATACAAAAACTGCCACCCGCAATCTCCCCATCCGCCACTGCCCCATCCAAAATTTCCTGCATCCGTTTCCGCTTGTCCGTCTCCATATCCAAACCTCCTGTTCTTTACCGTATTTTTATCTATTCTAAAATGGTTTTTAGCACTGCAACGGTTTCCGGACACTGCGGACCCCTATACCTATATACATAAAACGGTCTGACAAAAACCGTAAAACCATTATAACATGGCGCAGTTTTCTTTGCACAGGAAATCTGCACAGGAAAACCATAAAACATTTCAAAAGACATTTATTCTTTTACGGAAAGACAAAACGGGATAGGCATGAAACCGTACACGGATTCCATGCCTATCCCGCGCGCCGGCTTCACGGACAGGACACTTTAAGCCAACCCTTCAGCATTTGGAAAACATATCTTTCCCAACTCCGCAAAGCGGACAAAGAAAATCTTCCGGCAAATCCTCAAATTTTGTTCCCGGCGCGATTCCGTTCTCCGGGTCGCCCGCCGCTTCGTCATACACCCATTGGCACACGTCACATACATATTTTTCCACTGCTACCAGCCTCCTTCTTCTTTTTACGGAACCGGTCCGTTTTTATTCCATGATTCCCCTTTTTCGTTTTTTTATACGTTACGCAGGCGCCCGTCAGCTTTAGCCGGCTTTTTCCTTCGGCTCCCGTGTACAGAAAAAGGAACCGGCACACCAGTTCCTTTTTCTGTCCGATAACGCACCGGACTTCCTGTCATTCCATCCAAAGATTGGAATATCGTCCTGACCAATCCTATATTCTTACCATCCGCTTCCGCCTGCCCTTGCATTGGAAACGGCTGCTGCCGCATATTCCTCACGGAGAATGAATTTTGCCACCAGCGATTTTAACGTATCCGCCTGGTTGGACAGTTCGCTGCTGGCTGCCGCGCTCTGCTCCGCCGTAGCCGAGTTGGTTTGTACCACGTCGGAAATCTGGGAAACGCCAAGCGTTACCTGTCCTACCGCCTCTGCCTGCTTCTCTGCCGCATCCGCAATCTTTTCCACATTCGTTGCCGCCGTGCGGACATCATCCACCGCCTTCACCAAAGACTGCGCCGTGGTATTTGCAAGCTGCGTACCGCGCTGTACCGCCTTGATGGAGCTTTCAATCAATTCTGCCGTATCCTTGGAAGCATCCGAACTCTTGCTTGCAAGGTTACGCACTTCATCCGCAACCACGGCAAAGCCCCTGCCCGCCGAACCAGCGCGGGATGCTTCCACTGCCGCATTCAACGCGAGTATGTTCGTTTGGAAAGCAATATCCTCAATGGTTTTGATAATCTTGCCGATTTCGTTGGATTTATGGGTAATTTCCTCCATGGCTTCCATCATGTCATGCATCAGTACATTGCATTTATCCATTTCGTCACCGGCTGTATTCGACTGCTGTCTTGCCTCCGATGCATTTTGTGCAGTTTCCTTTACCTGATGGGAGATATTGGTAATGGTTGCCGCCAACTGTTCTACGGCAGAAGCCTGCTCCGTTGCCCCCTGTGCCAGTGCCTGCGCACCGCTGGATACCTGATCGGACCCCGATGCCACCTGGTCCGCACTGTAATTAATCTGTCCCAAAGTGGAACTCAAATCACGGTTCAGTTTACGGATAGAGGAAAGCAGTCCCTGGAAACCGCCCACGTAATGTTCTTCCGCATGTGTGCGCACATCAAAATTACCGTCCGCCATCTCACTCAAAAGCCTGGATGCATCCATAATGACGGATTCCAAAATCACGGTCATGTTCCGGAATGCATCCGCAAGCCTGCCCATTTCATCCTTGGATTTATATGTCACATCAATATCAAATTCACCGCCCACAATCTTCTCTGCAGACTTCTCTAACTGTCGAAGCGGCCGGGTAATCGCGCCTGTCAAATATGTAGAAAGAATCAGGGTAACCACCAACGCACCCACTGCCAATCCGACCTGGATGGCAACCAGTCTTTCCTGCATCTTCACCGTCGATGCATAGTTGGTATCCGCACTTTGTTCTGCCACTGCGCTGATTGAAATCAGGTTATTAACCGCTTCCTCCACCAAGGGCTGGTATTCGTCAAGCAGCATCCTCTGCGCCTGCGCCATATCTTCCTTTGACATGGCAATCACCGCTTCCTGAAGCTCAACTGCCTGCGTAATATTCTTCTCAAAGGAATCAAGCAGCGAAGAATCTCCCATAAAATTCGCAAACAGCCAGTTTCCATTTTCCTGAAGCAGAGCCAGTTCTTTCTCCATATCGCTCAAATATGCTTCGTTCTTTGCCGCGTCGCTTTCCATCGTAATAAATGCAAGATCTTTTACAATAATCTGCAGACCCCGGCGCATTCCCATAACTTTGTTGGTAATACGGTATTCGATATTGTAAAACTCCGAATACTTATCCGCGTTTTCCCTCAATCCGTCGATGGAAGTCACAACTGTCACGCAAAACATTATGATAATAATCATAAATGTTACCAACAGTTTCGTTCTGATTTTTAAATTTTTCATTTCCGTTCCCTACCCTTCGTCATAAACAATGGCGGCCTGCTGCATGGCATCTCCCCCTGCCGGCACCAAACGGCAATTTGTTTACTGTATTATTATCCTATACTTGTAGATTATAATGGATTATTGTCCATCTGTCTACTTGATTCCTTCATCTAAAACACTAAAATTTTGCCAATCCTTTTTTTTCCAGTAAAACCACGGTTTCTATGCTGCCCGTAAACGGGAACTGGTCCACGCTTCCAACCCGCACTGCCTCGTATCCGTTTTCCAGGAACACTTCCAAATCCCTCACCAGACTGGTAGGCTTGCAGGAAATATAAACCAGCCTGTCCACTCCGTAGCCGATAATTTTGCGCAGCGCCTTGGGATGAACCCCGTCCCTGGGCGGGTCCAGGATGATAAAATCCGGCAGTTCCCGGATACCGTCCAATACTTTCAGTACATCCCCCGCGAGAAACTCACAATTGTCAAGCCCGTTCATCCGCGCATTTTCCCTCGCCGCTTCCACCGCTTCGCCGATGATTTCCACGCCGATAACCTTTCCCGCCATACCTGCCACCAGATCGGAATAGCGTCGTGTAGGGAAAGAGTGTAGATCTCGGTGGTCGCCGTAT
>CAJUMD010000084.1 GCA_910587275.1 uncultured Kineothrix sp. | reverse complement strand
CGGCAGGGGAAGCGCAGGGAGGCAGGGACAAACCGGGCAGGGGACCCCGCTCCTGACTTCTGCTGGTTGTCAAAAAATATAAATCCCAAAAATCTGTATCCAATCCCAGGGAAATATGTTAGAATAGAAAAAGACTTTCAATAAGAAAGACACATGACGGGAGGTAAAAATAAGATGTGGGCATATGAAAGCGTATTTTATCAGATTTATCCACTTGGGTTCTGCGGAGCGCCCTTTGAGAACGACGGAGTGGAGCAGTCCAGGATTTTAAAGGTATTGGATTGGATTCCCCATATGAAGAAGCTGGGGACTAATGCGGTTTATTTTTCCCCGGTATTTGAATCCGATACCCATGGATATAATACAAGGGATTATAAGAAAATTGACTGCAGGCTCGGCAATAACGATGATTTTAAGAAAGTGTGTGACAAACTGCATGAAAATGGAATAAAAGTGGTGCTGGACGGCGTGTTTAACCATGTGGGCAGGGGATTCTCCCAGTTCCGGGATGTGGTGAAGAACAGGGAACATTCCCCGTACTTAAACTGGTTCCATATCAACCTCGGCGGCAATTCCAATTACAATGACGGTCTGTGGTATGAAGGCTGGGAAGGAAATTACGATTTGGTGAAACTGAACCTGCGCAATGAAGAAGTGGTTCAGCATATTTTGGACAGTGTGGATATGTGGATTAAGGAATTTGATATTGACGGTCTGCGTTTGGATGTGGCATATTGCCTGGACCATGATTTTGTACGCAGGCTGCGCAGCTTTACGGACGGGAAGAAAGCGGATTTTTACCTGCTTGGCGAGATGCTGCATGGCGATTATAATCAAATGGTGAACGACGGGATGCTTCATTCCGCAACCAATTATGAGTGCTATAAGGGGCTGTATTCCAGTTTCAACAGTATGAATATGTTTGAAATCGTCCATTCCCTGCTGCGTCAGTTCGGACCGGAGAACTGGACCCTTTACCGTGGAAAACATATGCTGTCCTTTGTGGATAACCATGATGTGTCGAGGGTAGCAAGCATACTTACCAACGAAAGGCATCTGCCGTTAATTTACGCGCTCTGCTTCGGTATGCCGGGGATTCCCTGTGTGTATTACGGAAGCGAATGGGGGGCAAAGGCAGACAAGAGTCAGGGTGATCCTGCGCTCCGGGCATGTTTCGATGAGCCCGAATTTAACGGATTGTCGGAATTTATCGCAAAACTGGCGGAAGCGAAGAAAAATTCGCAGGCGTTGAATTACGGGGATTTCCGTTCGGTGGTCCTCACCAACAAACAGTGTATTTTTGAGAGAAAAACGGAAGGGGAAAGGGTGCTTGTGGCAATCAATGCAGACAGCGAGCGTTATACGGCACATTTCGATGCAGGCTGCGGGATGGCAGTGGACCTGATTTCCGGGGAGAAACATGATTTCGGCGGCGGCAGTGAGCTTCCCCCTTACAGCGCTTACTTTTGGAAAATGGAAAAATAGAGAAAACACCAAAAATAAAATATGGACACAACAAATACCCTATAAAAAATGTATGAATTACAGGGTATTTGTTATGTCCGTATTTTTCGTTTTCCCGGATTGTTTATTCTTCCGTATTTTCCTCTAAGAGTTTATATCTTAAGGGGAATTTATCCGCACCGCATACATGGCGTTCGTTGTTGTCGTCGAAAATAACATAGTCCCCTTCGCGGATAAAGGTGACGCCGCGCCTGTTCTTGATGTAAGGGCAGACAACCGCACCGTCCGGACGGGTAATATGAACAAGATTGTCAGGGCTGATCCAGCCGTTTGTAACCACTTTTGTATAAAGCTCAAAACCGTCTTCCAAGCCCTTGTTCATTTCATATTGTTCCGCGCTCACGGTAAGTGACGCTCTCTTGTACTCTTTTCTCATCTTCTCGCCTCCCAAAGCGTTTCCTGGGGAATTACCATTCTTTATTTATTATTTTACTACCCTCTATACGCTTTTGTTATTTTTATTGTAACTTAGATTGGATAAAAATACAACATGGAATTCATTTAGTTCGCGGAAATCGTGTTTTTTGATGTTACTTTCATGGCGCCGCCGGCCGCAAAGTATTTCCCGCACGGGTTGGTACGGAAATTCCGGCGCCCTGTATTCCGCTCAAATCCGGTGGATACGGCCGGTTTTGATAATAACGGAAAACTGGTATGGTTAAAAAAATAAAAAGTGTATCTTTCCACATGTACAGATTGGAATATAATTTAGGCTGTACGGAAACAGGATTGGAAATAAGTCAACAACCCCGCTGTTTGGCTCGTTGCCCGCGGGAATAAAAAATGAAGAAAGGAATCATGCCATGGAAAGGCGTGGAGGAAGAAGGATGAAGCAGAACGAAAGGTATGAACGGAACAAGGAATTGGCACAAATGCTCAAGGGCGGTGTGATTATGGATGTAACGACGCCGGAGCAGGCAGGGATTGCGCAGGAAGCAGGAGCCTGTGCAGTGATGGCGCTGGAGAAGATTCCGGCAGACATCAGGGCAGCGGGCGGTGTGGCGAGAATGAGCGACCCGAAAATGGTGAAGGAAATCCAGGCAGCGGTTTCGATTCCGGTAATGGCAAAATGCAGGATTGGGCATTTTGCGGAAGCGCAGATTTTGGAAGCAATCGAAATTGATTATATCGATGAAAGCGAGGTATTGTCCCCGGCGGATGATGTATACCATATTGACAAGACGCAGTTTCGGGTACCGTTTGTCTGCGGCGCGAGGGATTTGGGGGAGGCGCTGCGGAGGGTTTCGGAGGGGGCTTCCATGATCCGCACCAAGGGTGAACCGGGAACGGGGGATATCGTACAGGCAGTACGCCACATGCGGAAGATACAGAAGCAGATAGCAGGTATCGTTTCCATGCGCAGGGACGAACTGTACCAGGCGGCAAAGGATTTGCAGGTACCCTGTGAACTGCTGCAGTACGTACAGGAAAACGGAAAGCTGCCCGTGGTGAATTTTGCGGCAGGGGGAATCGCGACCCCGGCAGACGCGGCGCTGATGATGCAATTGGGTGCGGAAGGCGTATTTGTCGGCTCCGGTATCTTTAAGTCCGGTAATCCCGCAAAACGCGCACAGGCCATTGTAAAAGCGGTGACAAACTACAAGGATGCAGCGCTTTTGGCGGAACTGTCAGAAGATTTGGGAGAAGCCATGGTGGGGATTAATGAAAATGAAATTGAACTGCTGATGGCGGAGCGCGGGAAGTAAATGAACGCAAGTGAGGAACCGGTGTGGCGGAATTGGAATACCACAGGAAGGACGGAGGAAACCGGAATAAGAAGGAGCGGGAAAAGATGAAAGCAGCGGTATTGGCATTACAGGGGGCTTTTGCGGAACAGGAGCATATGCTTGGGGAAATGGGTGTAGAATATTTTGAAATCAGGCAGAAACCGGATTTGGGGAGGGAATTTGATGCCCTGATTCTGCCCGGCGGGGAGAGTACCGTCATGGGGAAGCTGATGCGGGAGTTTGGACTGATGGAACCCATAAGGGAGAAAATCCAAAACGGGCTGCCGGTTTTGGGAACCTGCGCGGGACTGATTCTGCTGGCAGGGGAACTGTCGGGAGGGGAAGAACCTCATTTGGCGACACTGCCGGTGACCGTAAAACGCAATGCTTACGGGAGGCAGCTTGGAAGTTTCCGGACGGAGGCTCCGTTTGGCGGGAAAGGGGAGATTCCAATGGTTTTCATCCGCGCGCCTTATATCGAAAAAGCCGGGGAAGGCGTGGAAGTATTGGCAGAGGTGGACGGACACATCGTGGCGGTACGCTACAAAAACCAGATTGGCGTGTCGTTCCACCCGGAACTTGCGGGGGTGCGGGCGGTTTATGAGATGCTGTTTGCAAAAGCGGGTTGACCGGGACTGGTCAGCCCAAAATGAATCTGCCCCAACGGTTCGGAAAAATTCTATTTTTTTTAAAAATCACTGAATTCCTTCAATTCTTTTTTTGTTTCTTCCGGAAGCCGGTTAAATTCCATGTTTTGTACCGCTCCCTCCAGTGCGCACAGGTGCATAAGGCATACTTTGGGATATTTCTCCTTTAACCGGAGGAATGCCTGTTTTGCCCCTGTCTGAATTAATTGTCCGGGTGAGTGCGGACGCAAAAGCCAGGAGCGGGGCCCCCTGCCCGGTTTCGCCCTGCCCTCCTGTGCTTCCTCTGCCGGCATCTGTTCAAACCTGATTGCAAAAATGGGCTATTTCTAATTGTGCCCAGCCATCGGTTTCTGACCACGGCGGCGAAACTCCTGTCCGTAAAAAAATTACCAAAAAGCAAAAAAAGATATTGACATATAATATTATATGGGATATAGTATGAACCAAGGAAACATAATATATGGCGTATAATATTATAGAATAATACAATATTATAAACCATAACCATATTATGGAGTGATGCAGGCGGAGCCAAAGGGGCGGGAGATGTAAAGCATCCCTGGAATATGTCAATTCAGTCCGTTGCCTGCAGAAATAGAAAACAGGATAAGAGGTGGCAGATACGGGAAAGAAAGTGCGGATGGTGCGAAAGGAGTAAAGGATATGGTATTTAATACGGGAGCGGCATTGTTGGATGCTATTGTCCTTGCAGTCGTGTCCAAGGAGCAGGAGGGGACTTATGGGTATAAGATTACACAGGAAGTGCGGCAGATCATAGAATTGTCGGAATCCACCCTGTACCCGGTGCTGCGGCGGCTGCAGAAGGATGAATGCCTGAGCGTGTATGATATGGAATGTGCCGGGAGGAACCGGAGATATTATAAGGTAACGGAGAAGGGGATGGCACAGCTTGGGCTTTACAGGAGCGAGTGGAAACGGTATTCCGCGAAAATAAGCGGAATGTTCGAGGGAGGAAAATGAGGAGGATGGCGATGAATCGATTGGAATTTATGAAAGAGCTGGAGATGCTTCTTTCCGGCATTCCGCAGTCGGAGCGGGAGGAAGCCATACAATATTATAATGACTACCTGAACGATGCCGGGGTGGAAAACGAACAGGAAGTACTGGATTCGCTTGGAACGCCGCAGGATTTGGCGAAGGTGATTCGGGAAGGTTTAAACGATAACGGTGAAAGCGGCGAATTTACGGAGACGGGTTATAAGAGCGGGGAATCCGGCAGCGGCTTAAAAAATGAACTTGCAAGGCGGGGGCAGGCAGGAAAAGGAACGGAAACGGGGAAAGAAGCCGCAACGGAAAACGGATTCGGAATGGGAAACGCAAAAAGTACGGGGCAGGGAGCCCAAAACGGCCCGACCCGGACAGGAGCGGCGCAAAAGGATATCAACGTGGACACGGAAAAGAAAAGCCGGGAAAAGCAGCGGGAACCGCTGTCGGCAGGAATGATTGTGTTAATCGTTATTCTGGGTATTATCGCCTTTCCCGTATTGGCAGGCATTGCGACAGGCGTGCTGGGGGCAGGGGTAGGGATTTTGGGCGGTATCCTCGGACTGGTTATCGGGGTTGCGGCGGCCGGAATCGGATTGTTGGTGGCAGCAGTGGTTATGGTGTGTCTTGGCATTGCGGCAATGGTATCCGTACCGCTTGCGGGCATTTGCTTTATCGGATTGGGAATCCTGTTTGCGGGCATTGCTTTATTTTTCCTTTGGCTGACCGTGTGGATATTTGCGGCGGCACTGCCTTGGGCAATCAGGGGACTGGTAAATGTATGCGGTAAAATATTCCATAGAAAGGGGGAAGGAAACGCATGAGAAAGTTTACGAAGATATGTTTGGCGGCTTCATTCATTCTGATATTGGTAGGGGGAACGATATGCGCCATCGGTGCGGCAACCGGCGGCTGGCGGCTGGCACGGGATTATGGCAGGGATAGTAAATGGACCCGGTTTGTGTGGAGCGTACCGGAGCATTTCCGCTGGAGCTTTTGGAAATGGGAGGATTGGGATGAGTTTACGGAGCTGGATGATTTGGACGATATCGTGGAGGATGCGGTGGAAAACGCCGTAACTGACGTGGATGTAGATGAAATCGTGGATGAGGCATTGGAGGATGCGGGACTGCATAATGCCCATGGGGATGCCGGACCGGTAAGCCATGGAGTGCCGTCTTCCTATGTGCAGGAACAGATGCCGTCCGGATATTCCAATACGGATGTTGCCGCAGAAGATATCCACAAGCTGAAAATTGATATCGGGGGAGCTGCCCTGTATATCGGGGAATCAGAGGACGGTTACTTCGGGGTAAAGATAGACGGAAAAGGCAATTACAGATATTATGGGAAAAACGGGACTTTTTACCTGGAGGGAAACCGCGACAGCAGTTGGAAAGACTGGAACATAAACGGGGAAAAAGTGTATCTGTATATCCCGAAGGGAATGAATTTTACGGAGGCGGATATTGAATTGGGAGCAGGACTGATTTCCATGGACGCGCTGTATGCGGATGAGATGAAACTGATGGTGGGCGCAGGGCAAATCGTGGCAGAGGAAATTGTATGCAGGGAGCTGGAAGCGGAAACCGGGGCAGGGGAAATGATATTGAACCGTGTGACGACGGAGGAAATGGAAATCATAAACAGTGCGGGGCATACGTATGTGAACGGAAGCGTAAGCCGCAAGGCGGACGTGGAGTGCAGCCTTGGGCAGACGGAACTGGCGCTGGAGGGAAACGAGCAGGATTTTAATTATGAGCTGGACTGTTCCGTGGGCAGCATCAAGCTGGGAAGCCGGAGTTACAGCGCATTGGCGGATGATACCAAAATCAATAACGGTGCGGCGAAACAGTGCGAACTGGAATGCTCCATGGGCGAAATCGTGGTTTCGTTTTCCGGATAAAGCATAAAAAGTAAAGAATGAAAACTGTATCAAAAAACGTAAAGAAATGCAAGAAAAAAGAAAGGAAGGAAGAACAATGTCAAACGATTATAAGAAACTGACAAGGTCAGGCAGGAACAGGATGATTTGCGGGGTATGCGCAGGATTGGGAGAATACGTCGGCGTGGACCCGACCGTGGTGCGGATGATATGGATGATTGCCAGCATATGCAGTGTCGGGACGGGATTTATCGTATATTTCATTGCCGCACTCATTATTCCGGAAGTATAAAGAGAATGGGAAAGTAAAAGATAAAAAGCAGGAAAACAGCCCTTGCCTGATATGCCCCTTGTCAAGTAGACAGGTGAAACAGCACATTTGGCGCAGGGGCTGTTTTTGCCGTACACGGATGCGCAAAGGAAGAATACCGGGGACCGTCCGGTGTTTAAAAAGTTACTTCACCGTCATGGGACAGCAGGGAAACGCTGTGCACGCATTCCAAAGCTGCCAGGTCCTGGGTCAGAGCGTCTTCCTCGGATACCCAGAGTTCCATTACCATATCCAGTTGACCGTTTGTAATATTGCGGGATTTTACCTTGTAATATTTGCTGTATTTTTTCACAAGCTCCGTAATCCGTCCGGTCTGTTCTTTTCCGGCATCTGCGTTGACCACCAGTATCATCGCCGCTTTTGCCAAAGGGAGCCTGTCCAGTAAAAAGATGATAAGGGTCAGAATCATGGAACCTGCTACCGCAATTTCCAGCATTCCCGAACCGCAGGCAATGCCTACGCTGATGGACCAGAACAGGAATACCAGGTCCATGGGGTCCTTGATAGCCGTCCGGAACCGGACGATGGACAGCGCGCCCACCATACCGAGGGAAAGCACGATGTTGGACTGTACGGTCAGGATAACGATTGCAGTAATGACGGAAAGAGCGGCCAGTGAAATATTAAAATTTTTGGAATAAAATGTTTTTCTTGTCAACAGCCGGTATACCCAAAAAATATACAGGGCAACCAGGCAGGTACAGAGCAGAATAACGATGACTTCGCCTGCTGCTACCTCTGTTTTTGTAAATGCTTCCAAAAAGGAATTTCTGAAAATGTCCTTAAAATTCATAGTCTGTTCTCCTTCTTTATTGTATCGGGTGTCTGGAATGTACGTTGCTGCAGCCTGTCATGGTTAGATATGGTACTTTCTGCACAGGTAATATTTGGAAAACGTAATCCGCTGCATATTCGCAAGGGACAGGGCATGGTAAATGGGATCCGGCAGGTATTCGTCATATTTGACCTCCAAAAGCTGCTGCCCGGTGGGCAGAATCTGCCGTCTCGCCGCACATTCCCCGAAAAAATTTCCGGTTTGGGGCGAGGAGGCGATGTTGCAGTCGAACGTTACCCGTACATTGCCGTACCGGTAAACATAGGGTGTCCGGTCATAGCTGACGATGATTTTCGGCGCCATTCCCCGGCATTGTTCCAGTACGGAAAGCCGCTGTACCAGCTCCGGCAGCGGTTTGGCGGCATCCACGGGCCTGCCGGATACCAATGCTTCGTATTGCATGGGCGTCAGCAGGCAGGATGTTTTGTGCACTTTGTCGTTTTCTTTCCGTTTGCATTCCAGGCTGATCCGGTCCGGGCTGTTATTGTAAATGCGGATCCGGTATTTTTCCCGGGGTGCCAATCCGTTTTCATTCTGCATGAAACAGCTATCATCCATGTCGTCAAAATACATGCTTTTTACCGTATATCTGCCTGCCGCTCCCGCATGGGAATCTTTTTGCATCAGCCCTTTCAGCCGTACTTCCAGCATGGCGAGCTGGGCGTTTGTGCAGAGGTATTTGAATTCATGCCGGTAGGAGAGTTTGCGGGTGTTTTCCGGTTCCTTCCTGCCTGTGCCGTAATATTTTTCCATATTTTCCTGTTCTTCCTGTTTTCCGGGTTTGCATTTTTTCCATACGCCGTTTTGTTTTTCCGCAAATTATGTGCCTGCCCGTGAAGCCTGCACCGCAGAAGACAAAACATGCTTTAACCGTCTGTCTTCCAGGTGGCATATACCGTCAGTTCTTCCGTGATGGGAGTCTGCAGGGTCAGGTATTCTTCCGTGCCTTCCATTTTCCATCCGAGAAATTCCCTGGTTTCCCATTCATCCGACGGAAATGCCTGGATGCATTCCCCTTTCTTTACGCCGATGCTGCGGTTGCCGTCGCCGTTCTCGTCCTTGAAATGCACGATGCAGATTTCGGCGTCTTCCAGCCATACTTCGTCCAAAAAGGCTTTCCGCTCCAGGATAAACTGTTTGACTTCCTGTGCCTGTGCCATATAGTCTGGCGCATCTTCCCCGAAGCTCCGGTAGACATGGGAAAAACGCGCCCTGTCAAGGACTGCGGATTCCGAGATGGCAAGCAGGTATTCATCCGCTTTCCCTTCTGCCATCTCCGTAAGGTAATCCGCGAATTTTTCCCGGTATTCCTTTTTCACCGCTTCCACAAAATCTTCATGACCGTAAAGGTAATAAAACCAGTTGGTGTAAACGGCATGGAGGGTGAGGAATGCCAGGTCCCTTGTATTTTGATTATAGCCGTAGGCATTTCCGTATCCTTTGTCGTAATCCCATACCGGACCGCCATAGACTTTTGTGCTGATGGTATCCTGGGGTTTGTAAAAATAGGAACTGGTGCTGCCGCCGCCGTTGTTGCGGGTGATTTCTTCCACCAGGTATTTATCCGCCCATGACTCCAAATCAATGTATTCCGTGTAATGCCTGCCCGTAACCGGATGGTATCCGTCCTCCGTTTGGATGGCATCCTCAATTTCCTGCATGATTCCGCGGATGTAGGAGATTTCTTCCGGGGATGCATGGGACGGGTTTTTCAGGGTGAAGCATTCCCCTGCGTCCGTGCGGAAACCGCTGGTTACTTCATCATATTTCTCCCCGTAATCGTGCTCGATTAAGTATCCGCCCGTGATGTCCGGCGGGTTTTTTACGAGTACGGTTCCCTTTCCTTTTCCGTCTTCCAGGATAAAAGTATCGGCGTAATCCAGTTTTTCCCCGTTCAGGGCGCGGTTTTGCATTTCCAGGTTCGCGATTTCCAGCCGGTTTTCCCCGATTTCCACCTTTTCGCACAACTGGTACATGCCCGCATAGGCGCCGTTAAAGTAAACGTCAATGTATTCCGATTTGGGACTGCCTGCCATTCCCGCCTGCAATGCCATTTCGTAAGTAAGCCGGTTACGGATGTAAGCGGGGTCATAGACGTTGCTAAGCAGGATCCAGGTGTCCGAAGTTCCCATTCCCATGAAATCCACGGGAATTTTCAGGTTTATCTGGTAAGACTTTTTCTCAAACGTAAACGTTTGGTTACCCCTTCCCGAGATACTCCTCAGGTCGCCGGTAAAGACCGGATTCCCCTCCGTGTCCAGAAATTCAAAGGCGCCTTTTTCCTTATAGGTTTTATCCGCGTCCAGCTTGTCCATGCTCCCGGTTTCGGTGGTTACGTACATCGTCGGCAGCTTTCCTGACTTTAGGAAGATAATGGTTTCGCTCCCGATTTCTTTTCCGGTGGAATTGCGGAAAGATGTCCGGTAGGGGACGCCCGTTTCAAAGCTGCAGGATGCGGGTTCCCCTGCATGGACTGTGATGGTCCCGTTTTCCGCCCCGCCCGTGAAGTCCACCCGGTCCGCTATGGTTTCCACTCCAATCTGCGCCATGTCCGCAAAAGAGGGGAGGAAGACGTAACTGATACTGTCAGGATGATCGGGATTGCCGTTGTAACATTTTAACGTCCTGCCCCCGCCGTAGGTGAAGGTCAGGCAGTTTTCAATGGTATTTTTACGCAGCAGGGCTTCCAGTTTCAGGTTTGTGAAAAAGGAAGGGAGGAAAAACAGGGGAAGCGCCGCCAGTGTAAGCAGAAGCAGCCAGCGTATTTTTTTCATGTGTTTTTGGTTCATCGCCATAAGCCGTATCCCCGTTTTGTATGTCGTGGCGCATCCCCCGAAGGGTAATTTGCCCAATATTCTTATTTTACATCAAGTGGCGGCAGAATTCCATGTTAATTTGAAAAAACAGGAATTTGCGGTAACGGTTCAGCCTGAAATGTTATGTTTAGACGGGCTTATTATGAAATAAGTAACTTACGGTTCCATGGTTACGTTTTTTCCCATATGCGGGAAATCGGCGGCCCATGCGGCATCGGCAATGAAAAACAGCAGCAGTATCAGACAGGTGAGCTGCAGGCCGCGTTTTCCTTTTTCCGTTTTCCAAAGTTTCCGGTAGAGCATACGCAGGTAAGGGACGGCGTAACAGACGCTCAGCCAGCCGCCCACGCCGAACAGCAGACTGGCAAGCAGGCAGATACGTCCGCGGATGTTCAGGAATTCCCCGCTGTAATCCCACCAGCGGACACCCCATGTCCGTTCCAGTACAAAACTCGTCAGGTATTCCAGGAGCGAGCAGAGTACCATGGAAAAGAAAAAAACGCGCACCGGCTTGTATTCCCAGCGCCGGAACAGCAGAGCCAGCAGGATACCCCCGCAGCCATAGATGGGCAGCCAGGGACCGGACAAAATCCCCCGGTTGACAAAATCTCCGTCTGTTGCCAAATAGATACCGGCTTCCCACAGCCATCCGAGAAAGGAAAAAAGGAAAAACAGGGGAAGGTAGAAGAAAAAGCCGTAAACCTGAGCCGCGTGTTTACGGATTAAATTGTTGTAGTTTCGCTTATTTTGTCTGTATTCTGTCATTTTGTTCCTGCTTCCGAGTATTTTTTTGCAAGGTTTCCTTCATTTTTTTATGCCCGCGGGCAGCGAGCCAGGCAGCCGCACTTGTGCGGATATCTGGCTTCTGCCTTTAGAATGTCCGGTTTCGGAAGAATTATTTATTTGCGCAGGGATTGTATAAAATAGGGGCGTCATATATAATAATGGGAAACGGGAGGTATGGCTTATGGGAATTTACCTGAATCCGGGAAACGACAGTTTTTGGGAAGCGGTCCGTTCTGAAGTATATGTGGATAAAACGGGATTGATTGTCCATACGAATAAGTTTGTGGGTACAAAACAGAAATTTATATGTGTCAGCAGACCGCGGCGTTTTGGAAAATCAATGGCACTTGAAATGCTTGCGGCTTATTATAGTTGTGGCTGTGATTCGAAAAAATTGTTTGCCGGGCTGAAAATAGAAAAAGATAAGACATTTGAAGAACATTTAAACAAATATGATGTAATTTTTCTGAATATGCAGCAGTTTCTGATTGAGGCAAAACACCGGGAAGTAACGGAATATTTGGAGCAGGAAGTGCTGGATGAACTCCGGGAAGACTACGGGGAGTATTTTAGGGGGAAGGATTTAGGGCTTGCCGCCGCACTGCGGAAAATATATGCTAAGACAAAGAAAAAATTTGTATTCCTGATTGACGAGTGGGATTGTATCATGCGCGAAAGGCAGGAATCGGAGGAAATGCAAAAGCAATACCTCGATTTTTTAAGGAATCTCCTGAAAGACCAGATTTATGTTGCGCTTGCTTATATGACGGGAATCCTGCCCGTGAAAAAATACGGGGAACATTCGGCGTTAAACATGTTTTGGGAATATTCGATGACGGACCAGAAAACGCTGGAGGAATATACCGGATTTACGGAAGATGAGGTAAAGGCATTGTGCTTGCGGTTTGATATGGATTTTGCGGAAACGGGGAGTTGGTATGACGGGTATCTGTTTACCAGGTTCCGGCATGTTTATAATCCGCGGTCCGTGGTGGAGGCGATGAGCTGCCGCAGGTTTTCCAACTATTGGGTTTCCACGGAAGTGTATGATGCGCTGAAGATTTATATGGATATGGATTTTGACGGACTGCGCGAGGACATCGTGCAAATGCTCGGCGGCGGGCGTGTCAGGGTCAATACGCGCAGTTTCCGGAATGATATGCGCAATTTCAGCACAAAGGATGATGTGCTGACGCTGTTGGTTCATTTGGGTTATCTTGCTTATGATTCGGAAAAAAAGGAAGCGTTTATTCCCAATAAGGAAATCATCGAGGAATTTGAAAATGCCATGAGTACGGGCGGCTGGCAGGAAGTTATGCGCATCCTGAAGGCATCGGATAAACTGCTGGAAGACACCTTGGCATGTAACGAAAGCAGCGTTGCCGAGGGACTTGACCGTGCCCATACGGAAGTGGCATCCATATTGACCTATAACGATGAAAATTCCTTGGGCTGCGCCATCGGACTTGCCTATTACAGTGCGAGGAAAGACTACCGCATGGTCCGGGAATTTCCCACCGGACGCGGATTTGCGGATGTGGTATTCCTGCCGCTTCCCCATACGGGGAAACCGGCGCTGGTGGTGGAATTAAAATATGACGGGTCTGCCTGCACAGCCATACGTCAGATTAAGGAAAAGCATTATACGCAGGCGCTGGAGGGGTATGCCGGGGAAATTCTGCTGGTCGGAATCAATTATGACAAAGGAAAAACGGGAAAAATGCATGACTGCAGGATAGAAAAGGTGAAGACGGAAGCCTAGTGCTCCATCCGGCTAGAAATTGAAGTATGGGTCTACCTGTTCCGCACCATTGCGTCGTTAAAATTTCTAGATGATGCCACCGCATCGCCGTCGAAATTTTGCCTAGCACTGGCACGAAACATGCAGCCCCATACTTCAATTTCTAACCGGATGGAGCACTAGAGCGTGTTTGAAAATTCATTCCTGACATCTGCACGCCCCACTTTGCGTGATATTTGCGCCAAATTCAGGTTACATAGCCCGCTATGCGCCCTTCATTTGGCAAAGCATAATTGCTTTTAATCTCCCACAAATTGTGACGTACATCTGCCAGAAAGCAATTTTCAAACACGCTCTAGTGGAAAAGGCATTTCCTAAAAATAATCCTCCCAAAAAGAAAAATTTTGGGTGTACATTCCATGGTTTTTGTGGTTTAATAAAGACAGGATGAATCATACAGGCAGGAAATTATGCAAAGGCGCATCAGGAAGCGGCAACGGCTTCCGGGTGCGCTTTCTTTATGCACAGCCCCATGCAGAGGAATATGCCGCCAAGGCGGCGCACGGGGCGCGTGGCGAGTAGGGGAGAAAAACCTTCCCCTACTTGATTGCACACGGGTCGCCCTGTCCTGAAAGTCCTTTATGGAGAATCCGGGCAAGCGGGGAACATGGAAAAGGGAAATGAAACATGTAAGGAGAACAGGAAACAAAAACAAGGGAAACAGAAGAAAGCCGGAACCCGAAAAACGGTTCCGCAGAATGGAGGAGACTATTATGACACATGGAGACATTTCGTCCAGCCCGGACAACGTCGGTTTGGCAGTGGTAAACTGGAAGATGCCGAGGATGCATACCAAAGAGGAGATTATGGAGAATTGCCATAAAATTAAGGACTATATCAAGGGTCTGAAAACGGGCATCCCCGGTTTGGATTTGGTGGTATTCCCGGAATACAGCACCCACGGAATCCTTTATGATTTTGATGAAATGATGAAACTGTCCACGACGGTGGACGGCGATGAAGTAGCGGTGTTTAAGGAAGCCTGTGTGGAAAATAAGGTATGGGGCGTATTTTCCCTGACCGGCGAGCTGCATGAGGAACATCCGGCAAAAGTGCCTTACAATACGCTGATTTTAATCAATGACAAAGGGGAAATTGTACAGAAATACCGGAAAATGATTCCGTGGACGCCTATCGAGGGATGGTATCCGGGGGACCGGACCTATGTGTCGGAAGGACCCAAGGGATTGAAAATCAGCATGATTATCTGTGATGACGGCAATTATCCCGAAATTTGGAGGGACTGTGCCATGAACGGCGCGGAGCTGGTTATCCGGTGCCAGGGCTATATGTATCCGGCGAACCAGCAGGAAATCAATGTGGTCCCGGTTATGGCATGGTGCAACAACGTTTATGCGGCGGTGGCCAATGCGGCAGGCTATGACGGGGTATACTCCTATTTCGGCCATTCGTCCATCTGCGGATTTGACGGAAGGGTGCTTGGCATCTGCGGGACGGAGGAATACAGCTACCAGTATGCGCAGTTATCCGTAAGCGCCATCCGGGATGCGAGGGCAAACTGGCAGTCACAGAACCATTTGTATAAACTGCTTCACAGAGGCTATACCGGAACGCTGAATTCCGGAGAGGAGCGGATTGGCAACCCGGAATGCGGGTTCTCTTTCTACCGGGATTGGGTAAACGATCCGGTAAAGGCACAGAAAAAAGTGGAGGAAATCACTAGGAAAGCGCCCGGCGTAAAGTGGGCGCCCATCGAAGGGATTCCTTACGAAGAATAATTCCAATGCCCCATCCGGCAGGAAATGGGGGGACTGACAACAAACAGGAACGCGGACAGGGGAAACGGTTTTCCATGCCCGCGTTTTTACTTTATGCACACGGGCACACGAAGGAAGATGTCGGCGAAGCCGGCGGGCGCCCGAAGCGCGGGTA